>JBCCFC010000117.1:0-16720 GCA_039029935.1 Chloroflexota bacterium | reverse complement strand
GTATTCACTCGATATTTAATAGTGAGTATTTAGAAGAAAATAAATTGACGGACCCAAAAAGCCTCAAAAAAATAGCGTTCTATGAACTCGGTCATCTTGATGGTAAGTTATGGCAGCACTACAATGAGGAGTTTGAAAAATATAGCGATTTGCTCAATGATGGACCGACCACCAAAAAGGTCATGCTGCTATCAACCAAATATCCCCACCAATTGATGCATCCTGACGACGTTGCGGAGGAGTTGGGGTTGCCATTTGATGAGGTGCAGGAATCGTTGCGTAAACTGTATCAAGCCGATATTCTACAAAAAGGGTCGGTGACGTTGTTCAAAGGGCCAAACGACCCCATGCTGCGCCGTTTCATCAAATACAACTATAAATTGGATATTCTCAAGCTGAGCGAAAAAGAAGCGATGGCCGATTGGGAAGACGAGTATAACAGTATATTAGGACAACTCAGTCAGGCCAAAGGCGAAATTGGCGAACTCTACGCGCGTCTCATCATGCGTGGTTTTGATGGGCGTGAAGTAGACGGGTACTATTTCAATCAGCCTCAATCTGTAAAACTCAACCAATTTCGCTTTATTGAGCGTCGCGGCGGCGTTGTCATTGCGGGGGATAAGGTTGAGATTGATGTCATCGGTAGTTGGTTTATCCCAGAGACAAAACAAACCCAAGAGGGGATGTGGCTGGTTGAGTCCAAGTATCTCAAAGACAAAGTAGACAGCGGTCAAGTGGCGCATTTTATCAAGCAATCCAACAAGTTTATGGTCAAATCGGACGAAACCAAACGCTATGTGGAGATTCATCGCTGGTTCTTCTCCAAAGCGGGATTTACGGGGCCAGCGATTCAATTGCTAGAGAGAGAAGGCATCTATTACAGTGATTGGGCGCAGTTCTATGCTTTGGCAACGCTATTGGGTTTTCGTGGATTGCCTGATGCGCCATAAGCATTTGCGATAAAGGAACAAATCAATGACCAAAGAACCAAAACTATTAGAAGATCAAGTAGGCGATACCTTTGTCAACCGCGAAGGCGACCTAGCTTATTACTGGCGGTGGATATCAACAATTCCTGAAAACAACCTGAACAGTCATGCGTTGATTGGACGCCGACGCACGGGAAAGACGGCGATTCTGAGCAAGTTGTTTAACATGCTATTCCGTGATCAGAAGAAAGTTCTGCCTATTTATGTGTCATTTGCAGATTTCCTAGACGGAGATCGGGTGTTAACGATGGAAGACTTTGCGGATATGTACTTATCTGCTTATATTTCATGTTTTTTAGGGTTTCGATATGACCGCCAGGACTTAGTTGGGAAAGAATGGGATATGGGGCGTCTTGAGTCGATTGCCAAAGAGTTTAATGATCCGATTATTGATGATTTATTCAAGAATTACCATCTAAGTCTAGGGTCACATCTATCACGAAGTGTTGCGAAATTTGCGGTCAACACGCCGCGTACGGTGGCATGGCATGAAGAAATCCGTACAGTTGTCATTGTTGATGAATTTCAAGTACTGTTAAATGTCTATGACACCAAGCAGGGGTTGATGCGTAATTTAACAGGCGGCTTTCAGTGGGCGGTGGACACCCGTTGGGCCCCCATGCTTGTTTCTGGCTCCTCAATCTCGCTGTTGGTTGGTAAGGCATTGGGTGGCATGTTGTCTGGCCGATTCAACTATAAGCATTTAAAACCGCTCGATAAAGACAATACTTATAAATTGGCCTTTTTGTTGGGCAATAAACTCAATATCCAAATCAGCAATGAGTTGGCCGAAGCCATCTGGCAGTTTACAGGTGGCTATCCCTACAGTATCCACTCTTTGTTTCATAGTGAGTACTTACAAGAAGCAAAACTGACCGACCCAAAAAGTCTAAAAAAAGTAGCGTTCTATGAACTGGGTCATCTTGATGGCAAGTTATGGCAACATTACAATGAAGAGGTTGAGAAATATAGTGATTTGCTCAATGACGGCACAACAACCAGAAAGGTGATGTTTGAGTCAACAAAGTACCCAGGGGAACTGATGTACCCAACTAAAATCGCCGAAGATTTGGGATTACCTGTCGATGAGGTGGAGAAATCTATCCGTAAATTGTATGAGGCTGATATTGTACAAAAGGGTACGGTGAGCATGTTCAATGGACCCAACGACCCCATGCTGCGTCGTTTTATCAAGTATAATTATCGCCGTGAGATGCTCAATATGAAGCCAGAGGAGGCTATGCAGGAATGGGAAGAAGAGTACAAAACAATCGTGGGGCAACTCAATCAGGCCAAAGGCGAAATTGGCGAACTCTATGCGCGCTTGATCATGCGTGGCTTTGATGGGCGGGAAGTTGACGGCCACTATTTTAATCAAGATCATCCTGTAAAACTCGACCAATTTCGCTTTATTGAGCGTCGTGGTGGCGTTGTCATTGCGGGTGATAAGGTCGAGATTGATGTCATCGGTAGCTGGTTTATCCCAGAGACAAAACAAACCCAAGAGGGGATGTGGCTGGTTGAGTCCAAATATCTCAAGGCGAAAGTAGACAAAGGACAGGTTGAGCATTTCATCAAGCAATCCAACAAGTTTATGGTCAAATCCGAAGAGACTGAACGGTATATCGAGATTCATCGCTGGTTTTTCTCCAAATCAGGGTTTACGGGACCAGCGATCAAACTGCTAGAGCAAGAGGGGATATACTACAGTGATTGGGACAATTTCCATGCATTGGCGACGTTGCTCGATTTTCGTGGCTTGCCTGAACCGGATTAGAGCGTTTGGCGTTATGTATAGGAGAACATGCTGAAAAAATGCAGAGAACGCAGAGTTTTCCCAGAGAGCAATGAGAGGGCTTCCGTATTTGTCCCTTTTGCAGCAGAGTCTTACAATATATTAAAGTTCAGAATTGTAGCGAAGGGGGATTTATGTCTGTATCAAGCAAACAAACACAATGGCACGAGGTCACAACGCAATTGGTTGACGTGGCGATGGGGCGTGTACCTGCCGAGATGGTCATCCGCAACGGTCAGTGGGTCAATGTGCTAACACGCGAAGTCATCCCCCAGACGGATATTGCAATTACCGCTGGACGCATCGCCTATATTGGCCCTGATGCTGGCTATTGTACTGGTGAGGATACCCATGTCATTGAGGCTGGTGGACGGTTTATGACGCCAGGGTTGACCGATGGGCATATGCATGTTGAAAGCAGCATGTGTACCATCACCGAATATGTACGCGCGGTGCTGCCCCACGGCACAACGGCAATTTTTGCCGACCCCCATGAAATCGCCAACGTCTTTGGCTTGCCCGGTGTGCGCATGATGGTCGATGAGGCAGCGACTGTACCGATTCATGTGTTTGTGCAGATGCCTTCGTGTGTGCCTTCGGCGCCGGGGTTGGAGCGATCTGGAGCAACAATTACACCTGATGATGTCGCCAAGGCTATGACGTGGGATGGCATTATTGGCTTGGGTGAGATGATGAACTTCCCTGGTGTGTTCAACAATGATGCCAACATGCACAGCGAGATGGCCGAAACCATGAGGGTAGGCAAGACGGTTGGCGGACACTATGCCAGCCCTGATTTGGGACGCTCTTTTCACGCCTACATTGCGGGTGGGCCTGCCGATGATCATGAAAATACACGCGAAATCCACGCAGTAGAACGCGCCCGTCGAGGGATGCGACCGATGATGCGACTAGGATCGGCGTGGTATGATGTCGAGACACAGATTACGGCCATCACCGAAAAGGGACTGGACCCACGCCAGTTTATCCTCTGCACCGACGATGTTCACGCAGGCACGTTGTTGCAGGCAGGACATATGGACCGTGTGCTGCGTCATGCCGTTGACCTCGGTTGCGACCCCGTGGTGGCGTTGCAACTGATGACCATCAACACAGCACAACATTTTGGCGTTGACCGCGACTTGGGAAGCCTGAGTCCGGGGCGTTATGCCGACATCGTATTGGCCTCTAGCCTGGATAAGTTTGAAGCGGAGATGGTGATTGTACAAGGTGTGGTCATGGCGGAAAACGGATCACTGACCATTGACCTGCCAGCCTATGCGCATGACGCCGCCTTCATGCAATCGGTGCATATCAAAGAGGCTGTCCAGCCAGCACAGTTTGTTGTCGATGCTTCGGGTTACGATGATGGTGATCAGGTAACAGCCAATGTCATCGGTGTCATCGAGAATCAAGCCCCCACACGTCATCTTACCGCCCAACTCACCGTGCAGTCAGATACAGTACAGCCCGACATGGCGCAGGACATTGTGCGTATTGCCTTGGTCGAGCGACATCGCGCCACAGGTGAAATTGTCAACGGCTTTGTACAGGGCTTTGGCTTTCATGTTCCGTGTGCAGTGGCCGCGACAGTTGCTCATGACAGTCATCACCTCATTGTCGTCGGGACCAGTGCAACTGATATGGCGTTGGCGGTGAATCGCCTGGCAGAGGTGGGTGGCGGCGTCGTTGTGATGCGTGAGGGCGAAGAACTGGCACTGGTTGAGTTGCCGATTGGTGGGCTGATGTCGAATGAACGTGCAGAGGTGGTGGCTGAGAAGTCAGCGCGTATGGTGCAGGCAATGGTTGATTGCGGGTGCGAACTAAATAATGCCTATATGCAGTTGAGTCTGTTGGCGTTGGTGGTGATTCCTGAGTTGCGGATTTCGGACATGGGGCTTGTGGATGTGACGACGTTTGCGCACGTGCCTGTAATTCAGGGAGATTAACCGCGGAGGGCGCAAAGAGCGCAAAGAGGGTAACAAGACAAGAAATAGCGTCGCGGATTCAGGGAGCGCAGATTTGGCTCGAAACCAATCCGCGCTCCCTGAATCTGCGACACTTTGTTTATGTGTCTGTGCGATTCACCAAAAGCGGGTGATAATAAGTTGCTGCGATTGCAACAATGCCTGCGATTGCGAGAATTCCTGCCGCCAACATGGGGCTAGCACCACCAAGCGCATCCAAAAAGACATCCGCCACAGATGCATTGGGACGAATATCTAGCTCAAAGGCGAGGTTGTGTTCGATATGTTCGTAGATGCCGAAGATACTGCCTAGAATTGTGATGCCCATAACACCACGCAACAATTGGAGCGTGCCTTTCGTTGGCCTAGCTAAGGCTAGCCCTACAACGATGATGCCCAGAACGCTGAGGATAAACGGGATGAGTTGGACAAAACTCTCCACATGGTTCGTGAACCAGAGTTCGACGATTGTACCTACGCAGATAAAGCCTGCTAAAATTAGAAGAAATCGCCGCAATCTTTCTTCAACCATACGACTTGTGATGTTACTCATTCGACATCCTGTTCTAAATAGCTTTCAGCAAGGCTTACTTCTTCGGCGGATAGATGCTCACCCAATTTGCTGACAAATGCATCCATCGAATCGTATGGGCGAGACGCGGCAAGGTCGGCAGCGATGGCAGCGTCTACACCTGGAATCTGTTGCAATGAGGCCTCGTCAGAATCATTGACATCGACTGGCACAAAGATATACTGCTCATAGTCAGCAACCTGTGCATCATCGACATACTTGCCAATTTCACGACGGAACTGCTGAATGCTGATGTAGGGGCGATACTCAAAAAACTCGCGGACCATGCGCCCGCTCATGCCCGGAATGCGCTCAAAATCCTCACGCGAGGCGGTATTCATGTTGAACTTGGCAACACCCGCATCATCTGCTTGTGTGACGTTGGGTGCGCTCGACTCGACAGGCTCCTCGCTGATACACGCGGTCAGCAGGAGTGCCATTACCAGCGTCATCAGAATGACCAACATCATTGGTCTGCGTGTTTGTTTTTGTGTATTCATTGGTTTGATATACTCTCTTTCTAGTTTGTTATTGTCGTAGCAGAGGAAAAGGTTATCTCTGCCTATTGAAATCAAATTTCCACATGAAGTATATCAATCCGCTGTTAAGACAATGTGAAGAACCGATAAAGACTATTTTATTTATCGGCTTTATTTATCGACTCACAATTGGCAAAAAACTATTTTTATTACAATACTCATTGGCCTGTCCCGGCGTCGGACAAATCAACAACGCCCAATTCTCCGTGCCATCCTCAAAACGGCCCCGTGAGACATCTTCCGGATGTTGATCATACACAATGGTGTCTATCGCATGTGCGCCAAAGGGACTAAACAAGCCGATGGCCTCACCATTATTGCTCAGGCCAAAGTTGGTGTGTTGGGGCCCTGCCTCTGGCTCATTGTCTGCATAGAAGAGCAAATAACCACCTGCGGGGACACTCAAACCATTTGGGATGGCGTACTTGATGGGATCAGCTAAGTCGTCGGTTAAATAGAAACCGTCAAGCCCAATCGCTACGTCCGTTGGGTTATACAGCTCAATCCAGTCGGGCGTGGTCGTTGTCATGTTGACTGTGACATTGAGTGTAGTCACATTATTTGGCATGAATTCGTTGATGTAGAGTTGTGGCGGCTGATATCCAACGATGTATTGATGGGTGCGTTGTGGTGCGTTGGCAGGTGACTGGCTACCGAGATTATCGGAATCAGTTGCGGTGACATAATAGCGAACCCATGCACCCAACGGTTGTGGTGGAATTTCTGCTTGATAGAGCGTGCCCTCTAAGAATGTCATGATCATGTTGGTATAGTCACCGCCGTTCACACTATAGAAGATGGCAACGCTCGGTGGAAACTGATCATCGGATGCATGCACGGTGATTTGAACGGCAACACCCTTCGCAGGAATATCTGTTGAACGCTGTACACTGGATATCACAGGTGGCATGATTTGGTTGGTAAGACCCGGCGTGGGTCGCTCATAAAAACGCCACGTGCCATCCACGCCGTCTGGTTCCAGCCCCATCGACACATCCGTATTCTGTGTACCAAAGGTATAGCTGTGGATGAACCCCCCTGCAGCAATATCATACAGACCGATAAACTCGCCACCGCCGCTGAGACCAAAATTGGTATGGAGTGGACCTTCATCATTATCATTATCTGCATAAAACAGGAGATAGCCTTTTGGACCAATTGAAAGTTCGGGTGGGATTTCATATTGGGCGGGGTCCTCTGGATTATCGGTCAATGCCAGCCCGGCAAGGCTGATGGTGCTGTCGGTCGGGTTGTATAGCTCGATCCAATCGGGGAAATCGGTGGGGTCGTCGGGGTCAACCAATGTTATGTCGTTGCTTGCCATAAATTCGTTGATACGCAATGCAGTGTGATCTTGTGTGGGGACATCCTGTTCAGATGTATGTTGATGCATTGTATCGGGTATCTGGGCAAGCCCCGCTTGTAGACGGAATTCTATCAAAAATACGCTAAAAAAAATTCCGCAGAGACAGATGATGACCAATTTGGATGAAGATGACACAGTTAATCCTTTTTGATTGTGCAGGAAAGTATAAACCAGTATCACAGATTGATTATCTGTGCCGCAGGTAGCCAACCTGCGATACTGTCCTGTTTTTAAGTTTACGGAGCCAGTACCAATCCTAAACGATTCGCCAAATCACTCGCCCGTGCAATTGTCTCTGGCTCCAAGGACGCTGCGAGTTCTCCACGCGCATGTGCCGGCGCAACATATTGGGTCAGCAGACTGACTTGAATATTGTCTAAGGTTGCCAACCATTCTAGTGTAGGGGCTGTACAACAGTCAAAATGACCAGGCATCAGCAGATGACGCACAATGAGCGGTTTGGACTGCCTGTGTACACGTGTAATGGCCTCTGTGACTATCGGCCAGTAGTTAGGCATGCCACCAATGGTTTCACCACAGTTTTGCCCGGTAGATTCAGGCCCAAACTTGAGGTCCGGCTGGTAAATGTCAATAACGTCCTCTAGCAGGTCCAGTGCCGTATCGGTGAGGTAGAAGTTGCTGTTAAAGACCGTTGGAATTTGTTTACGGTCGCCCAATGTTGTTAGTGTATCAACGATAAAGGGGATGTGTGGTACAGGGTCGCCGCCAATAAAGCAGATGGAGCGCGCCCCCTGTCTTTGGCGCATCACCATGCGCTCGGCCAGTTGTGACGGTGTGACAACGACGCCATAGGTGGGGCGAAAGGCAAAGCGCGCGGCTGTGCAAAACGAACAGGTCGCCGTACAGCCGCTAAAGAAAATCGCATGTGCCGGACTGAGTTGCTTCTCCTCACCCACATGCAACATTTCGCTGGCAATATAACTCTCCTGCCCCACACGACAGACACCTTTTGCCGATGCCCGCTCAGTCCCACAATGAAAGGGGCAAAGATGGCAGTCCTGCAAATGTTGATTTACACTCATTGATATCACCCTAAGAAGCGATGGAGCGATGGAGCGATGAAGCGATGAAGCGTTGGAGCGTTGGAGCTATTAGAGCTTTCCACCGTTCCACCGTTCCACCGTTCCAACGTTCCACCGTTCCACCGCTTACCGACGCCTTATCCGACTACGAATAAACTCCCGGAAACCCAACTTTTTGGCATGGACCAAACGCCTCTCCTCACCATCCTGTGCATCGTTGTCTAGAACCACCAAAGCCGTAGAGAGCAGTGCATTCTGCCCCACATAGATGGTGTATCGTTGATTGCTGGCCTTCACCCAGCGCAAACCGGAGATGACCTCTCCAACCGCTGGATAGTCTGCACACGGTTCTTCGCTCATATTGGCGATGCGTTCGCCATCACGCATAATCGTGGCGCAGGTGTCGCAATACCCTGACCGTCGGATACACTCTTCACAGTAATCACATTCACAGAGTTGACAGGTCTTGCTATGCTCGCCACAATAGTGCCGCTCACAAATACCACAGGCCGCATCACAAATCGGGCAGACCAACTCATGACCGACATGACAATGAGCCTCATAATCCTTGCGTACCACATGGTTACAGTTTGGCATGATGATGCGATGATCTTGGCAACAGAATGTATGACTGATATCGCAGAGGTCCCCACAATGCTGACAACATGACTTTTCACAAACACTACAATGGTTAATGACCGAGGTAAATGTGCGGCATGTTGGACACTCAACCAAACACTCATTACAATAGGGTTGTTGTGTCACGGGGTCACGGCTATAGAAACCCGTACCGACACGCTTTGTACAGGAGGTACAGGTGACGAAACAGTTGTCACAGAACCGTTGTCCACTGAGATCACAGCTAGCCACCCGCGCACTATATTGATTACACCCTGTACAGCGCACGGCACAGTTATGGCAGATCAGTTCTGGTTCTCTATTTGCATCTGCATCCTCCCTTTCAGGCACAACACAGTCCAAATACAGATGGGTGCGACACTGGCGCGTAGCACAGGATGCACAGGTGGCCTGGCAGGCATGACAAACGGTATCTTGGCATGTTGGACAGGCACTGATGTGATCCTGGCAGGCGCGCTCCCCACAAGCCCAGCAAAATTCACTACAGGTATTGCAGTTTATTTTCTCGCAGACAGGACATACGTCCACACCACAACTTATACAGAGCAGCCCTTCACAGGTTTCACAGCGAGCCAAACAGGTCTCACAGGTAATGTGGCCGTTGCGATCTATCGTGAGGTCGGTGACTTCATCTTGGCATACATGACAAAGCGGACGTGTCAATGTCCCATTGTAACGGTCCAGCCGGATTTGAATCGGGATTTCATGTGCCCCATCATTCAACGTGAGGTCGGCAACGGCGGTGGGAATCTGGAGAATGGCGTAGCTAAACAGATTAACCTGCACACGTAGACGATGATTTTCGACTTCCTCTGCAATCTTGCGCTCTAAATCAGCCTCCAACATGCGCCGTTTTTCACCATCTGGGTCCTGCGAATCGGGTACTTCATCAATTTGGTCTTGATAGAAGCGTGTCAGTTTGTTGAGCTCCTTATAGAGTCGCGGCATGACTTCGGCCTCACGGTTGACACACTGGACATCGGCATGGTAAATGGCAAACTTACGTGCATTCTCTGCAAGCTTGGTCAACTGTGTCATCGGTGGCAGCTTGGGTAAGAGCGGTTGCCCATCCGGGTTTTGTTCAATGGGTACGGGTTCGGCATCCACCAGATAAGTGTGCAGATCAACCCCATCATAAATCGACCCTTTGGGTTCTTGTGTCTCTATCTCGCTTGAGGTATTGTAAGCTGCCTCTGTCTCTGCCTCTGTCTCGCGTAATTGGAGTTCCTCCGAAAAGAGGGCCGGGTCTGGCATCCGCAAGATGGAGAGGCGATTGCCCTGTTGGTCGAGCAGCACTTTGTAGAGTTCCTCATGTTTATCGTCGGCACGGTAAGTAATGCGCCAATTAAAGACAAAAATGGACGTGCTTTGCTCCTGCATTTTGAGGTTGGTCGTACTGGCATTGAGCGGTCGAACGGCGGTGAGGAGGATGTCACTGCCTGTAAAATGCGCAGGTAGTTGCTGATAGGCCAATGCGCCCCGCCGTTCTAAATAGGCCATCATGTTATCAAACACACGGCTACCAAGGGCGACCAATTCAGCGTCATAGGACGAAACTGACGAAACTGGATGAAGAGCAGATTCGTTCCCATTGCTTATCAGCGGCCGTCTGGTTGCCAGCGACGAATGGCTGTGTTGAAAAGTCAGGGCAATCGTTGATCTGCCAAAATGCTCTGCCAGTGACTCTGG
Source organism: Chloroflexota bacterium (assembly GCA_039029935.1). GTDB lineage: Bacteria > Chloroflexota > Anaerolineae > Caldilineales > Caldilineaceae. The sequence continues at coordinate 6,122 of JBCCFC010000117.1, read as the reverse complement.
CAACCGATACCAAAGCACATCTTGCTTTTGCCACGCCGATTTCATCTCAGGCGTAAGCTGTTGTGCATCGTCATAGATAGGGGCGGCCTCAAAAAAATCAAAAAATGCCAACGTAAACGCGCGGATGTCGTTATGCCGAGTTTGTGCTGCAGGTGCATCTGTCTGTACAGTTTTAGTCACGCAAACATTCCTTTAAACATTGCTAATTAAATACTGTCAATTAAACACGGTTAATTAAATCATCTATGAACGCGTAGGGGTAAGAGGTGGGAAGGAAGAATTAGTCCTTTCCCCACCCACCATCTCTTACCCCTGCTGCGTATTCACTTTTGTAAATAGCCTTTAATCATTATATCATAATTATAACTTTTTCATTTTATGCAAAGTTGTGATAAAGTCTTATCAATCTAATGCTTATCAAAAGTATCAAGTGTGTCTGAAAGAGTGAAAATTTGCAATAAGGTTGCATACACTCTGGATAAGATACAATTAAACTGGGAGGTTATGTGCGTGCAAACACAGATTACGCAATTTTTAGAGTATGTGGCCGCGTCAAAAGCAACTAGCTCGGTCAACACAACGGCTGCCTATCGGAACGATTTAAACCAATTACAAACCTACCTCAATCAAAAAGTTGAGTCTTGGTCAGAGGTCACATCAACACAATTAGAGGACTTTATAGGGATACTCATCCACGAACGCAACTATGCTTCGTCGACAGTTGCACGAAAGGTTGCCTCTATCAAAAGTTTCTTTCAATACTTAACCAGCGCAATGTTTATTTCCAGTGACCCTTCAAAAACCCTAAATTCACCCAAGGTGAAGAAGAGCAAACCGCGCTTGATTGATGCTGACGAAATCATAGAACTGCTTGCTGCACCGATGCAACATGATCCACCCGCGTTGCGCGATAAGGCAATTTTGGAGATATTATACAGTACAGGGATGCGCGTCACCGAGTTGGTCAATTTGAATGTGGATGATATTGATTTTATTGAAAATACAATCACCTGTCGCATAGAAACCAAGGCGGCGCGTATTTTGCCGGTTGAAGAGGATGTCCAAGAATATTTGGGGCTATACATCAATGAGGAACGGCAATCCTCGTTGGAACGACGAGCAGAAAAAGAACACGCAGCCGCTAAAATAGAGACAGAAGAGGCTCAATCTGCTGAGGAACCGCACACGCTGGTTGTGGAGCCAGTCGTGGAGCCAGCACTCTTTCTAAATCATCGTGGCAAGCGCCTGACCCGCCAAGGACTCTGGCTCATTATCAAGCGCTATGTCGCACAAGTGGGCATTGAAGGCACGGTGACACCCCATACGTTGCGTCATAGCTTTGCTGCGCACCTGATTGACGATGGTGCGGATTTGAGTGAAGTGCAAAAGCGGTTGGGTCATGCCAGTGTCAGCACAACGCAAATTTATCGCAAGCTCAAGAAGGAAGCGGAGGGCGGTGTACCCGATGGACAGCCAACAGACGATAATCACATACCAACGAACAATGACGAAGATGCCCAAGATGAAGATACAATAGAATACACTTGGACTGGCAAGAGCGAAGAGGATGATGGATAAACCATGACAAAAACTAGGACAGAACAATTTTCGATTCAACAGTACGATGAATCTACGGCCTTTATTCAGACAGAGACGAAGGTTGAATCACTCTTAGCACAAGCGCAACAGTCATCCTGCATCGGGCTAGTGCTGGGCAGTGGGCTGGGTCCCTTGGCGGACGAGATTGAGCAGGCGGTTATCCTACCTTACGAAACGATCCCACATTTTCCTGTCAGCACGGTGCATGGACACGCAGGGCGGTTGGTTGTTGGCATCTTGTCTGGGTGCGTTGTCTGTGCCATGCAAGGGCGGTTTCACTTTTATGAAGGCTATACCATGCAGCAGGTGACATTGCCTGTGCGTGTCATGTCGCGGCTGGGCATCAAGACGCTCATCCTCACCAATGCGGCTGGTGGGCTGAATCCTACCTTTGAAACGGGCGATTTGATGTTGATTGCCGATCACATCAACATGATGGGGACAAACCCATTAATTGGCCCCAATCAAGAGACATTTGGCCTACGCTTCCCTGCCATGAACCGTACCTATCCGCTGGCACTACGTCAACTGGCGCACAAGGTAGCATCAGAACAAGACCTGACACTCCGTCAAGGTGTCTATATTGGGCTGACTGGGCCGACATTTGAGACACCAGCCGAAGTGCGTATGCTGCAGATTATCGGTGGCGATGCAGTTGGTATGAGTACCGTTCCCGAAGCGATTGTGGCACGTCATGCCGATATGGATGTCTTGGGCATCAGCACGATTACCAATATGGCAATTGGTGAGTTGGACACGGGGACAGAGCCGACACATGAAGAGGTAAATGCAGCGGGGAAGGTGATTGTGCCGAGGTTGAGTGGCTTGTTGAAGGGGGTATTAGCGGCACTTCAAAGCTAAAACCCCGTTTCGTATTTTTTTCTTGGAAATGACGAGGTTGACCACGATTGTCCGGTTACTAAATGGACAAAGTATTAGTTCGATAGGATGATAGATATCATGTTAAAAACAGATGTCAAATCAATCATAGCTGATCTTTCTCACCATGATCGAGTTGAGTTACTACAGTATCTAATGCAGGATGTTGGTTTTAAGATCAGTGCAGAAATGCTTCAGACCCAAGCGATAAATGGAAATGGTGTATTTATAAAAGATGAAGAGAATTCTTTAGATTTTTTGTCTTGGATTGATGAGCCATTCGTCTCTGAGCAAGATGAAGATAGCAAAATCATTGCTCAGGAGAGTGAAGCCTATCGACAAATGCATAGCAAACTATTAGATACGTACCAAGGTCAATATGTTGCTATCCACCAGGCCAAACTGGTCGATCATGATGAAGACGAGATGATACTTTACTATCGTGTCCGTGAGAAATATGGGACTAAGCCAATATTAATGCGCAGAGTAGAAAAAGAAGTAATACAAACAATGCGTATACCCTCATCGATGCTCAGATTAACCGACTTGTAGGGTGGATTATGACCAATATTATTCATATGCACGATTATGACGTCGATTTTCACCCCTCTATGCCAGTGATTGAAATTGGGTTGAGCGCACCCGAAGACCAGCAACCAACCATCTTTTTGACAGCACAAGTAGACTCTGGTGCTGATGCAACATTTATACCATCTCGTATTTTTAAAAAGATGGGTCTATCAATTGTGGATACCAAAATTCTTCGAGGGGTGACAGGTAGACGGCGAATGGTTAACCTTTATCAAATCGTTGTATAGATTGGTGGGCATCGCATCACAAGAATTCGTGCGGTGGCTGATGCACAAAACGAGCAGGTTCTTATTGATCGTGATGTACTCAATCACTTAGAAGTAACGCTTAATGGCTTTGCAGGTGTAACAGAGGTACGAGTATAAACGTACCTACAGGCTCAATGGCACTGTAAAGCTAAACACACTCCCTTGACCCGGAACACCCTCACTCTCTACTGCCACTTCGCCCTCCAGCCGTTCCAAAATCCGCCGCACAATCGATAGCCCAAGCCCATGTCCATCAATACGCATGTCTAACTGCGTGAATGGCACAAAAAGTTGATCCTGTTCTTCTTTAGACAACCCATTGCCATTATCTTTGACCCAAAACCGGACCCATTGCTGATGTGGGGATGTCGAGATGTCTAGGGGGGACACATCAAGGTCATAGCCAAGCGTCACTTTAGGCGGACGGCCACCGTACTTGACGGCATTGCTCACATAGTTGACCCACACTTCTTCAATCCAAGGGCCATGCCCCAAGGCGGTCGGCCACTCATCCGGCATCTCTAAGACAGCCTGATGCTCTTCAAGCATGTAAGACATCCGTTGAATTGTGTTCGCCAACACGTCCCCCATGTCAATAGGCTGAAGATTGACCTCGCCTTGACGGACGCTGGATAAGGTCAGTAGCTCTTCAACAATCAGAATCGCTTTGTGACTACCCTGTTCCAAATTGCGCAGCAGTTCAGCCACCTCCTCTTCGGAAAGACCATCATAGAGTTCTTTCAATAGGTTTGCCGTTGAAGAAATAATGGTCAGCGGGTTTTTGATATCGTGCGCCACCGTATGGGCAAAGGCATCCAGTTCTTGATTTTGTTGTTGTAGCTCAATGGTATAGCGATGTAGCTTTTCCTCAATAAGCCGCTGCTCATGCCACAACTTCATGCTGGTGATGCCTGCCCGCAGCAACTCCACCTCAATTGGCTCCCATAATTTGGGATCACGCCAATTTTCAAAGCTCATCACACCAAAAAAGTTTTGTGCAACAAAGAGTGGAAAGACCAAAAAAGATTGGACATGCCGTTTGCCCAACAACATTTTTAGCTCATCCGGTAGGTCTGCGGTTGTTCCGCTGATGCATCGCCCATGATACAGTTCATGTATCCATTGATACACTTGCGGATGGTGCGGGATATTGGTATCAAGTTCCCATTTATGAGCATCGTTCAACAGTGTACCATGCTGTGTCTCCAACGTTTTGCCATCAGACTCGCTTGCCCAAACGCCCAAGGGATGCAATTCAATGTCACTGCTTTGGGTTTGGGATGGGTGCGGATTGGTCTCGACCAATGGGTCGAGTGTCGGGGCAGTTTGCCCTTGACTCCAATCTAGTTGATAGTGTTCTAGCTCATCCGCAATGGTCTTATCGACAAAATCAGACGCTGCAACCGCACCCAATCCTTGAATGATGGATCGCACGGTCACATGGTTCCCAGCAAAACTGGCAACATCGTGTGTTGGGTGGCTAGAGTGGATTGTAAAAATTAACACGGCAGAAGCGTGGGACATTTCGCCAAATGCAGCCGCAATTTGCTGATAACACTCTTCCAAGGGCTGAGAGTGGGCAAATGAGAGGAGTAATTGTTGGGCTTTGACCAAGCCTGCCAGCAGACGTTCACGTGTTTCGAGTTGTTTTTCAGCATGAAACCGGGCAAGCCGGTCACGATGTCGCCGTACAACATCGGGCAAAACAACAGGCAGCAGTTGCAAATAGCCGTGTTCGACATCTTTAACAATGTAGTCGCTGACTCCTTCTTTGAGCGCAGCCACAGCCAAGGACTCTGCCCCCTGTCCTGTTAACAAAATCGTTGGTACGGTAATGCCATCATCAATGAGCGTTTTGCTAAATTCTAACCCCGTCATCCCTGGCAGCTTATGATCACAGATTACGACATCAAAGCCATGTGGCTCTTGCCGTATCTGTTCTAAGGCACTTTCCGCCCGTGTGTGGTGGATGACTTGAAAGTCCGTTCCATTTTTTCTCAGGACGCGTCGAATGGCGACAGCGTCATGTTTGTTGTCTTCAATCAGAAGAATATTTAACGATGACATAGTTGATTTGCTCATTGAATAGGAAAGTATAAATCAGTATTACAGATTGGTTATCTGTGACGCAGGTAGCCAACCTGCGATACTTGCCCTTGATTTGCCCTTGATTTACGAATGATTTTGTTGCTCTGGCAACTCAACTAGCTGCCAGAACATGTTGATTGCCATCATTGCTTGACTAAAATTCTCAAACTCAATGGGTTTTTGAATATACGCATTTACCCCCAAATCATAACTTTGTAGACGATCTTGTTCTAGCTTGGATGTTGTCAAAACAATAATGGGGAGGTGGCGAAACTTTTCGTCAGCGCGAAGATGCTTGATGACGCTGAGCCCCCCCATTTTGGGCATATTTAAATCGAGTAATAATATGTCAGGTGTTGGGGAATTGCTTGGCTCGCTATACGCCCCTCGTCGATAGAGATAATCCAAACAGGCTTCGCCGTCGCGGACAATATGTAAGGGATTATTGATATTATTTTGTTTCCACGCTCGTTTTGTTGCCAATATATCGTGTTTATTGTCTTCAGCCAACAATACTGTAACGAGTTTTTTTGCCATTTTATTTCCTTTTGCCCGTGTTGAATAGGAGAGTAGAAACCAGTATCACAGATTGGTTATCTGTGACGCAGGTAGTCAACCTGCGATACTCTCCTCTGTCCGTGTTGAATAGGAGAGTAGAAACCAGTATCACAGATTGGTTATCTGTGACGCAGGTAGTCAACCTGCGATACTCTCCTC
>JBCCFC010000116.1:0-16745 GCA_039029935.1 Chloroflexota bacterium | reverse complement strand
TGTAGGGACCAATCGTCTAACAAGATGAATCTTGCCCCAGCCATCAACTCTCTGTGCCAATCCCCACCAGTCATCGCTTGGATCATCTAGCATCTTCTCCAGCGCAACAGCGACATATAGGGTAAATTCCTCATGCCTTCCTAACAGAGAGATCGTTTCACGGTCATTGATGTCGCCAATCATCCCTAGCAAGGCAATCGCAAATTTAACAGGTCCTCGGTCTGGCGACTTCTGAGCAGTCAACAGCGCAAAACGATGCAGATACGAGCAAGGGTCAACTTCGGAGAGCTTGATTTGTTGGAGTACAGAATCGACAATCTCAATGAGTTTATCATCAAGTAGCAGTTCATAAAGGTGTTGTTTTGCGTCAACCGAATTTTCTTGCGCAATCTGAACAACATAGCCCGCTATCAATTTAGCTATTTTTTCTGCACTGTCCTCCTCCTCATACTGCTTCAAGACACTATCACGACCACCAGATACAAATCGTCGTTGCCCTTCAGCAAATCTACGGTTCTCATCTGGCAAAGTGATTGCGTCTTCCTTCAATCGGCCATCGTCTCTATCAAGATTGTTCAGGATATGGGTATAAATGGGTATACCATTTTCCCATGAATAAAATTGTTCATTATTTAACACGTCACTTTATGTTTGTACGTATGGATTTTATAGTTCATCATTGTCTCAAATGCACCTTGATTTTCTTGCGTTCTAGCGGCCTGTTGAAGAGACAAACTTGGGACGCTGACAAGCGCAGATAAACGCAGAATTTTTTTATATTGACCTAAAATCCGCGTTTATCCGCGTTCATCCGCGTCCTATTTCACTTGATGCTGTTCTCTCCAACAGACTGCTAGTGTCCTCTCTGTACTGGTGGCACTGGAATCTCACCATCCATCATCGGATCATTTGTTGATGTCATCCATTCATGCAACCGTGTCCGCATCTCACCCAATACAGCAGCATGGTTATCACTACGCGCAAGGTTGTTCATCTCATGGGGGTCAAAGTATAGATCATAGAGCATTTCGTTCTCAAAGGGCATATCGTGATAGCCGTGCTGTGACCAAAACGCCTCAGCAGGTCCGCGATCTACACCTCGTGGCTGGTCCGCTTTATACGAGCGAATGTATTTATAGCGTTCGGTACGCACGGCGCGCAGGGGGCGTGGGTCATCACTGTAATGATAGGTCTGCTCAGTGAAGATGGCATCATGAATTTGGTCCCAGCCGTTGACCAGTGGAATGAGTGATTTGCCGTTAAGCCCTGCGGGATGCTCCAGCCCAAGCATGGTGCAGATAGTCGGGTAGAGGTCCAGATGTTGGGTCATGCCGTCGATTATTTGACCGTCCGTAAAGATGGTGTTAGAGGGACCACGCATGATGAGGATGACGCCTGTGCCACGATCCGACAAGGTGCATTTCATCTCGCAGACACCGGGACCATGATCGGTGGTGAAGATCACCAATGTATTCTCACGCAGTTCCGGTGTATCTAGCGCCATCAACAGCTTCCCAACATTGTTGTCCAGCAACTCGACACCCATCTTAAAGTTTGCCATCTCGCGACGGGTGACAGGGTTGTCGGGCATGTGCGGCCAAGGCTGGCAGTAGCGCGCCCGCTCCTCGATATCGGCAGGCTCGACCATAGGCTGTGACTCGATGAAAATCCGTGGATCTTCACGATTTGCACGATGTGGGTCAAGAAAACCAACCGACAGAAAAAACGGTTTCTCGTGATCCTGCATCAGAAAATCAACCGCAGCCGATGCGGTCAATGCAGGATCGAACTCTTGGCGTCCTTTGGGTGTGTGATTAAGAAAGTGGTCATAGGCCAGCACCTCTTCTTTGATGACGAAGGGTTCACGCGCCACATGTTGGACACCCGATAGCGCGGTCTCGTAGCCATGCTCTCTGAGGTACGCAGCGATATGATGGCTATAGTCGTTGAGTTGATAGCCCAATTTAGGCGACGGCAACCCCATCATACCACAAGCATGGGGGTATTGCCCTGTGACCAAGGCCGCGCGGCTGGGTCCACAGGATGGAGCAGAGGCATGGCACTGACGAAACAGCACACCTTGTTGGGCAAGGCGCATGAGGTTGGGTGCGGGGATGTTGTATCCCATTGGTTCGCAATAACGCCCTAAATCATGGGCATGGATATAGACGATATTCATCTTTCTCATTGATTGCGATCTCCCTTTAAAATGTTCTCTGCCTCCCATAGCCTTGCATGAAAATAATCACTCATGTCAACATATGGATAGCCAGCCCGCTCTGCTTCCTGCTGGATAAACGCACTCCACAACGGCACATCATGCACAATCTGATCCTTCATTTCGTCAGGCAGGTTGGCATAGCCTTTGGAGCAGCCAGGGAATTGGTCGAATCGTGTACGGGTCATGGTTGTGCAACCTAGAAAGACCGCGCTAACCGGATATTTGGCGGCAAGCTGGCCCACATGCGCAGGCAGAAAGTCTACCCCCTCAATGACATAGCTGTCAGCCAGCGATTGCACGCCCCAGACAAATCGCTCTAGACAAGGATAGAACCAATCGGCAGCGGCGGTGATAGCCGTTGGGTCCGCATCCCATTTGGTTTTGATGCCCTCGACATTCATGACGCGTAGCTGCTCCATCAACAGGTCAGTCGATATCCAGCCGATGCCTAGATTTGCAGCGACACGCTGCGTGAGGGTGGTTTTGCCGACGCGAGGTGCGCCACCGATGAGGTAAATCATAGTCTATCCTTTAATGCCTGTAATCGAAATGCCCTCGACAAAGGTACGCTGCACAAAGAAGAAAATGAGGATGATGGGCAAAATCATAGTCGTGCTTGCCGCCATCATCTTCGGCCACATCAACTCCTCATGGAATGCACCTCGAAATTGTTGCAAGCCCAGTGCAATTGGATAGAGTGGCTCTTCGCTGAGATAAATCACCGGACGCAGATAGTCATCCCATGCACCCATAAATTGCAGGAGGGCAATCACGGCCAAAGATGATTTTGCCAGCGGCAGGATGATGCGCATGAGGATGCCCAACTCGGAGCAGCCATCGACACGGGCGGCGTCGGAGAGTTCTTCGGGGATGGTGAGAAAGAATTGACGCAGTAGAAAGACAAAGTAGGCGTTGACGGCAAAGAACGATGGCACGATCATGGGCAAATAGGTGTTGAGCCATTGCAGGTCGCGGAAGATGAGATAGAGCGGGATCATGCGCACTTGGAAGGGCAGCATCATGGTGGCGATGCAGAGGATAAAGAAGACATCACGCCCAGCCCAGCGGATGCGCGCAAAACCATAGGCCACCAGCGTGGTCGAGATCAACACACCAATCAAGCTGGTGAAGGCGTAGTAGACGGTGTTCAACGTATATAGCCCAAAGGGACGGGCGGTCAAGGCTTCGGGGTAGGTCAAAAAGCGCATGGGGCTGGGCCACCACACGGGTGGTACGCTGTAGACTTGTGGGTCTGTCTTGAGCGATGTAGAGATCATCCACAACAGGGGCAGGGCAAAGGCAAAGCTGAGGATGATCATGAGCGCATAGAATAGGACGTTACGTACAAGTTTGGCCGCAATATTATTGGGTGCGCCCGCATAGCGTCCGCTGGTTGATGTTGTTGATGCCATAAATTATGCCTTGCCCTCCCCTTCATAATAAACCCAGCGCGCCGAGGTGCGGAAGGTGATGAGCGTGAAGATCAGAATCACAATAAAGAGTATCCATGCCAATGCCGAGGCATAGCCCATCTTGAAATATTGGAAGGCGTTGCGATAGAGATAGATGGAGTAGAACTCGGTGGCCTCGTTGGGTCCGCCCGCGGTAAGCAGCCAGCCGAGCGTGAAATATTGGAACATGCCGATCATGCCCGTCAAACCGATAAAAAGAATGGCGGGTGTACACATGGGGATGGTGATGTTCCAAAAGCGTTGCCAGCCATTGGCCCCATCGACGACAGCGGCATCATAGAGCGAGCGTGGGACATCCTGCAACGCGGCCAAAAAGATGATAATGGCAGTCCCTTGCGCCCAGATGTGGATCAGCACCAGCGATGGCTTTGCCAGTGCAACCGACGAGATAAAGGGTATCACAGGCATTTCCAGTGCTTTCAGTACCGAGTTGATGACACCATAGTTGGTGTTGTAAACCCAGCGCCAGACTTCGGCAGAGGCCACTGCTGGAACCAATACGGGAATAAAGAAGATGGTGCGGAAGAAGGGGCGTCCAATCATCTCGTTGTTGAGCAGGTTTGCCATCAGAAAGGCGACAATCAACCCTAATGGGACACCCACCGCCACCAGATAGGATGTGTTCCAGACAACGGTCCAAAAAATTTCATCACCCGTCAGCAACTCAAGATAGTTCTCTAGGCCAATAAAACGGGCAGGGCGAATGACATCATAGCGGGTGAGGCTGTAGTAGCCAGAGGCCAGCAATGGATAGATGGTGAAGGCGGCAAATCCAATCAGCCAGGGCATGATAAAGGCCAAGCCCTTGAAGATGTTGCGGTAATAGGCGCGTCGCCACCAGGCGCGTTTTGTGCTTTGCATATGCGTTCAGTATCCAGTGGGTAGGTCAGTAGGTCGGTAGGTCGGTAGGTCAGTAGGTCAGTAATCGGTAAATCAGTAACTTGAATACCGACTCACCGAATACCGACTCACCGAATACCGACTCACCGAATACCGACCTACTGAAAAACTACCCAACCAACTCAGGGAACTGCTTGCCCAACTCTTCCGTCAGCGCGGCTTGCATGTCGGCTGCGGCCTGCTCTGGTGTTTTGTCACCAAAGACAACGGCGTCAAAGGTACGGCCGCGTTCCTGATTGGCAAAGGCGTCGATGGGAATAATCGGTCCCGCCCACATCTCGTCGGCCTCTTGGACCGATTGCAGATACCACGGCAGTCCGGCAAACTTGTCTGCGCCTGCGCGCTCTGGATCGTAGAATGCCTTGCGACCCGGCAACCAGCCAGTGGAGTTAAACATGATATCAGCCGCCGTGTCCGATGTGGCAAACTCGATGAACTTAAAGGCAGACTCAGCATCGGCTGAACCCACTGGAATGTAGATTGGATGTCCACCGACCGATTGGAACTTCACGCCTCGTCGGTCTTCTGGTACGGGTGCCCATGTCACAGAGTAATCCATGTCTGGTGAGGTGTTGGACAATTCACCCGGACCGTAGTAGCCCGTGACAATGCTCGATTGCACACCACTTGGGAAGCTGGCCGTTGGGTTGCCCGTCCAACCGCCAAAGCTGTCACGGAATGCCTGCATTTGCTCGACACCGACGTGATCATAGAATTTCTTGATCGTGGTCAATGCCTGCACAAAGCGTTCGTCATCAAAGTGGAAGGTCAATGTCTCTTGGTCAAAGATTTCCAAGCCCATTGTGACACCCCAGAAGAATGGGATGTTGGTACGTGGGCCGTTGCCTGCGGTAGCGTCACGAGGGTCAAAGCCAATCTGCTCGACATTGCCCGCGCTGTCAAACTTGGTTAAGGCGACGTGCCACTCATACATCTCATCCCATGTCACAGGTGGACTGGCCGGGTCTAAGTCGGCCTCTGCGAGTGCGGCGTTATTGTATATAAAGCCATAGCGTGGACCATTCTCAAAGGCGGGTACACCATAGGTCGTTCCCTGCCATGTCATCGACTCAAAGAGACCCGGTACAAATTCATCTTTGTTGACAATTGTGCTGCTTTCAATCAGGTCATCCAGCGGTGTGAATGTGCCGCGTACAAACAACTCGGCATAGGAGACACAACAGACACCCAAGTCTGGCGGTGTGCCACCTGCAATCGACGTGAGCAGTTTGTCATGCATCTCCGACACCTGTGTACGCACAATCTTCACATCGTCGCTCTGCGCATTAAATGCCTCTTCGACTTGTGTGAGTGCATCCATGCCTGTGCCACCCCACGCGTGCCACCACGTCAGTTCGACCGCTTCTGCAGCCGCTTCGCCACCGCCATCACTGCCAGCATCGCCGCTTGGTGCTGCCGCTGGCGCACAGGCGGCTAAGACAACGGCTCCCGTGCCCATTGCACTCCAACGCAAAAAATCACGCCGGCTCATTAAATTGGTTCTCATGACAGTCTCCTTTGTTGAACGTTGAAATGTTGAAACTTGAAAAGAATCTTTAATATGCGTTGATTGTAAAAAAGTCCTGTGGGTTTGTCAAATGCATTTCAACGGGCTAGGGTCAAGCGGTATTTAGAGACAAAAATTTTCAACAAATGAATCTATTTAAGACCCAAATACGTTGTAGTAAGCGGACCTAAACAGTAAGAATAAAATATAAAACGTTCAGTAATCATGTCTTATGTGGGTCGGACTGCAAGGCTCCCGAAGGATACCCCTGTTTACTGTACTTTATTTTCAAAAACATTCTTGAGTTTACTTACCACTCATCATCATATCAAAAAAGCTCAGTTGGTTTCATATTTTCTAGAAAATAATTAAACTTGATAGCAAAGGAATCAATCCAATGTCAATTCAAACCAACCATAGCAATCAGACAAAGCCAGTCATTTTTCTCGCCTTTGCCAACCCAACACCGGGGACACAAGGGTTCTTGCGCAACTTGGGAGAGGAGGCGCGGCAACTGGAGACTATTATTCGACAGGCCCACCTAGACAACTTGTGCGAGTTGGTCATCAAGCCCTATGCAGGGTTAACGGAAATCGTTGAGGTCTTCCATGAATACCGCGACCGGATTGCCATCTTTCACTATGCAGGCCATGCAGAGAACTTTATGTTGCTACTGGAAGATTCGGGTGGGGGTACTAACGCCGCAACAGGTGAGAATCGTGGCACAACCATGATTGACGGGCGTGGGCTGGCGACCTTTCTTGGTGAGCAGAACAGTCTCCAATTGGTCTTTCTCAACGCTTGCTCCACCCAGCCACAGGTGGAAGAACTGCTCAATGCCGATGTCCCCGCTGTAATTGCGACAAGCCAATCAATTCATGATGATGTTGCGACCATGCTGGCGACTCACTTTTACCAGTCGTTGACCAGTGGGGCAAACCTGCAAAAAGCCTTCAATGAGGCCGAAGGGTTGACGCGGGCGATGGTGGGTAAGAACAATATTGGCAATAGCAGTCTACGTGATGCCTACTTTGAGGATGGTGCAGGTGTGGCGATGACGGAGTTCTACCACTGGCCTTGGCGTTTGACCATCAACCCCGGTGCCGAGCAAATCAATGAATGGAGTCTGGCGGATGCGGCCAACGAACCCCTCTTTGGTCTGCCGCCATTGCCCGAATATGATCTGCCCGATAAACCTTTTCGTCATCTTAACTTTTTCACCGAACTGGATGCCGAAATCTTTTTTGGACGTGGGCATTACATCCGCACCCTCTATGATTTGGTGACAACGCCCAACAGCGCACCGATCATCCTCTTTTATGGCGAGTCGGGGGTGGGGAAATCGTCCATGTTGGCGGCGGGTTTACTGCCTCGGTTACAACATCAGACAATCCACTATGTGCAACGAGACCAAGGGTTAGGGCTGACAGGGACATTGGCACAGGTGCTATGGGATGGGGAATCTATGCCAGCGACGCTGGATGCAGAGACACTGGATGCAGAGACACTGGATGCAGAGACACTGGATGCAGAGATAATCGCCAACCGTTGGCATGAGCGTGAGCAGATAGCAGCTAGCATCAAACCCGCCAGTATCAAACCACTGATTATCGTTCTTGACCAAGTAGAGGAAATCTTCACACGACCCAATCCTGATCAGCCAGATGAGTTGAGCGACTTTCTCGATGTATTGAGCGCGCTCTTTACGCATCGGTCCCGTCGTCCCCAGGGTAAGCTTGTGCTTGGGTTTCGCAAAGAATGGTTGGCTGATATTGAAGATGCGATCAGCGCACGCCGTCTGCCCCGCATAAAACTCTTTCTCTCACGCTTGACACAGGCAGGTATCGCCGAAGCCGTGACTGGTGTTTCGCGGTCAACACGGTTACAAACACACTATCGTCTGAGTGTAGAATCTGGGCTGGCCGAAATCATTGCCAATGACCTGCTCGAAGACCCCGATTCCCCCATTGCCCCCACGCTCCAGATTCTGCTTACCAAAATGTGGACAGAGGCAGAAAAGATCAATCCCCACCATCCTCACTTCGATATTGCACTCTATCAGTCGCTCAAACGCGAGGGGCTGTTGCTGCGTGACTTTCTTGTCCAGCAGTTAGAGAAAATCCATGAATGGCGCGCCGAGGTCGTCGAGTCAGGCTTGGCTTTGGATGTGCTGGCAACCCATACGACGCCACAGGGTACGGTTGATCATCACACCGAGGCTGAACTATTGACACTCTATCGTCATGTGGCGCGCGATATTCCGCCCTTGATCCAAAAATGTGAAGATTTATACCTGCTGTTCAATCCTGGCGATCCACAATCAGAGCAACCCAAATCTTCGCGTCTGGTGCATGATGCGCTGGCCGTGCTGACCCGTCACCACTATGAGGAGTCGGATAGCCCGGGACAGCGCGCTCGACGCATCTTGGATAGTCGAGTCGTAGAGTGGGTGGATGAGCAAGGCCAAATGATTGAAGGAAACCCATTGGATGAAGGTGATTTGGGGCTTGTCGAGGCGGGGCTAAATGGCACACGTCATCTCACCCCGTTAGAGCAGCGATTGTTAGAAACGAGTCGGGTTGCCCAACGACAGCGCGAACAGGATCGAAAACGTCAACGACAAATCCGTCGTGGACTAACTCTTTTGCTGGCGGTGGCCGCAGTGGTGGCATTCTTTCTTTGGCGACAATCGACGCAACAAACGGAATTGGCCGAAGAGCGGCGCGTGATTGCGGAAGAGCAGACGGAATTGGCACAAGAGCAGACGGCATTAGCCGAAGATCGTCGGGTGGTTGCCGAAGAGCAGACAGAACTGGCCGAAGAGCAGACAGAACTGGCCGAAGAGCGACGGATTACAGCAGAAGCGCAAAACTTGGCAAGCCAAAGTCAAATTGCGCTGTTGGTGGATAATGAACAGGGAGATTTACCGCTCATCCTTGCACGTGATGCGGTTCTCACAAATTTGAATAGCAGTAGCAGCAGCGCATTACGGTTGGCAGTGGAGACACACCCACAGCAACGCGCATTCCCCGCAGTTAATCGACGCCATGCAGGGGGCGTGCGCAGTGTGGTCTATAGCCCAGATGGGCAAACAATTGCATCCAGTGGGGACGATGGAACGATTCGACTCTGGTCTGCGGATGATCTCACCCCGATTGCGTTGTTATTTGGTCATACGAATACCGTCAACTCGATCTTCTATAGCCCCGATGGGACACACATCGTCTCAGGGAGCGAGGATAGGACAGTACGGATATGGGATGTTGACAGCGGGGAGCAAGTGGCGCAGTTTGAGGGACATTCGGGGCCAATACGCTCCGTCGCCTATCATCCAGATGGTCAACAAGTTGCCTCTGGTAGCAATGACAAAACCGTGATCCTCTGGGACGTGACAAACGGGGCGCAGGTAGCTCAATTTGCGGGGCATATAGATTGGATACAATCGGTTGCCTATCGTCCCGATGGCACACAAATTGCCTCTGGTAGCGATGACAAAACAGTCATCCTATGGGATATTGCCAGCAAGGAGCAGGTGGCCCAGATTGATGGGCATACTGGTTGGGTATACGCGGTGTCCTATAGTCCCGATGGCAGATATCTTGCCTCTGCTGCTGATGATAAAACGGTACGGATTTGGGACGTTGACAGCAAGGAACAGGTCGCACTATTTGAGGGACATCCGGATTGGCTACGGACGGTGGCCTATAGCCCAGATGGGACACAGCTTGTTTCTGGTGATCATAGTGCCGCTGTGCTGGTGTGGGATATTGCCAGTGGAAAACAGGTTGCACAATTTGACGGGCATACAGAGGAAGTCTATGCGGTCGCCTACAGTCCAGATGGCAGACACATTGTCTCTAGTGGCAAGGATACCACCGTGCAGATATGGGATGCTGACAGCGGTGAGGTGGCTGCGCACTTTCCTGGACATTCAGGGTCAGTATCCGCCGCGTCCTATCGTCCCGATGGAGCCTATTTTGTTTCGGGTGGTGCAGATGCCACCGTGCGCATTTGGGACGCAACGAGTGGTGAGCAGGTGGCACAACTGACGGGGCATTCAGCGTGGGTCCGCTCGGTATCCTATAGTCCGGACGGCAAAACGATTGTTTCGGGGAGCGATGACGGCACCGTGCGCCTTTGGGACGCGGCCAGTGGTGAGCAGGTTAGGCAGTTTGATGAACACACAGGCTCGGTCCATTCGGTATCCTATAGCCCCGATGAGGCACACATTGTCTCTGGGGGTGATGACAACACAGTACGGATATGGGAGTTTGGTAGTGGCGAGCAGATCGCTCAGTTCGACGGACATACAGCAGCGGTCTCCTCTGTAGCCTACAGCCCCAATGGGCAAACCATTGTCTCTGGGAGTCAGGACAATACCGTGCGTATCTGGGATGTTGCCAGCGGTGAGCAGTTGGCCCAATTTGATGGGCATTCAGAGGGGGTCAACGCGGTATCCTATAGCCGCAATGGGAAAACCATTGTCTCTGGGAGCCAAGACAATTCCGTGCGTATCTGGGCTGTTGCCAGCGGTGAGCAGGTTGGTCAATTCGACGGTCACTCAGGTCAAGTCAATGGGGTGTCCTTTAGTCCCGATGGGGCACACATTGTCTCTGGCGGTGAGGACAATACCATGCGCATCTGGGATGTTGCCAGCGGACAGCAAGTGGCGCAATTCAATGCGCACGCTGGCGGCGTCAATGCCGTATCCTATAGCCCAGATGGGCAGTTTATCCTCTCTAGCAGCGTCGATAATACTCTACGCATATCAGCAGTCGCGCCTGAAAACCAAGTCATGCCCTTCAACGAGCATTTGACTGGGGGATATGCGCTGGCGTATCGCGCCGATGGTCGATATATCGTCGCTGGTGGTCGTGGGAACACTGTACACATCTGGGACATGACCAGTGGAGAACAGGTGATGCAACTCGATGGACATACCGATAATGTAGCGACAGTCGCCTATAGTCCAGATGGAGCCTACGTTGCCTCTGGAGGCGATGACCGAATGATACGGATCTGGCACACGGCTGGCGGAGAACAAGTGATGCAACTCGAGGGGCATACCGACTATATAGAGGCCATCGCCTATAGCCCAGATGGGACACACATTGCCTCTGGGAGCGATGACCGTACAGTACGGATATGGGATGTTACGAGCGGGATGCAAGTCGCACAATTCGAGGGGCATTCAGAAGGGGTAAATATAGTCGTCTATAGTCCAGATGGCTCCTACATTGCCTCTGGGAGCGGTGACGATACCGCAGTCATATGGGAGGTTGCCAGCGGGAAAGCAGTGGCACGATTCGATGGACATATCGCTGCCGTGCGCTCAGTGGCCTACAGTCCCGATGGGCGCTTTCTTGTCACGGGCAGTCATGACCAAACGATCAAAGTATGGTCGGTTGACGATCAAAAGCAAGTGGCGCAATTTACGGGGCATACGGATAGGGTGACTTCGGTCTTCTACAGCCCAGATGGAATGCATATCGCTTCGGCAAGTGAGGACAAGACGGTGCGCGTATGGCATGTTGCCAGTGGTACGGAAGTGGCTCAATTTGATGGGCGATCCGGTGAAGCATATGCAGTCGCCTATCGTCCCGACGGTCTAAAGATTGCTTCTAAGCATGAGGGCGGCATCCATGAATGGGAAATTCCCCAACTTTCGCTGTTAAAGACAGTGAACCGCATCTCGCGACCTGCGCCCATTTTGACCAATGGAGAGCGTCAGCGTTTTGGCATTGAGGATAGTGTCCAGTTATCCGACTCAAAAACGTTGACCCCATTGATGATGGAGGCGCAAGGATATGGGCTTGTTGAAGAAGGGTCTGCATTGGCACGTAGGGGTGACATTGCCCAAGCAACGCAGAAGTTTAAAGAGGTACGCAATCTCATTGCACCATTAGAGCAAGACGCACTTATTCTTGGGGACGTGTTTGACTTTGAACCAACACAAGAGGCGATTGATGTGGCCGTGTCTTTTATGGTTCACGAAGGCAACCAACTGGCGCGTGCGGGTCACATTATGAGCGCAACCCACAAGTTTGAACAAGCAACAGCACTCGACCCGACACTGGCACTCGACCCTGAAACCAATGCCAAACACATCAACGCCCTAGTCCATCGAGGAGAGGGACGACGATTGGCACGAACGGGTGCGGTGGGTCGTGCAACACAGCAATTGGAGACAGCAATGGCACTCGACCCATCCTTGGCAATTGACCCAGCGGCAGAGGCAAGACGGCTGGCAGGCTTTGCCTTGTTGGAGCAAGTGTGGACCAGTGAGAACGATGCTTCCAGAGACAATACCAGTAAGGCAAGAGAGCTACTCGGTGAATTGACAGAGTGGATACCTGCGGTAACGGTGGGGCGTCCTGTGAGCACAACAACTGGCCCCTTGAAATACTGGCACTTTATGGGCAGAGAAGGACAGCTTGTCACAATTGAGCCAGTCAACATACGCGAGGACTTGGTTCAAATCAATTTTGGTGTAGAAATCAGTCTGGTGGCACCCAACGGCACACCCATTGGTAACAGTGTTGTTACAAGAGAGGAGAGGGTATTGCTCCAAGATGTGGTTTTGCCTGAAACGGGTCCCTATTTTGTGCTTGTCAAGGGCGGTGGCATTGACGTAGATTATGGGTTCACGGTATCGATACGTTGACAGAGTCTGAGGTATCACAAGCAGACGTTGTCGAGTAAGGCCATTCTGACGTTCCCTCATCTCCCCATCTCCCCATCCCCCCGTCACCTCCTCTGTCGTCTTGACCAGAACAAACAGTCCGGCCATCGCTGTTCGCTTTGGTAGAACTGCCGATAATGGCAATATCCGTGCCGCTATTTTTTGACACGTTACCTTGCTATCTGCTATACTCTGAATAAGCGAACATTTGTTTTTCAACCCATAGGAGTATTGCATGGCAAAACAAGAATCAGACAAAGAGCAAGATGCACAACAAGAGCCAAAGGCCAAGCCATCCAAAGAGGTAGATCGTGTACAGAATCCACATGACGCTTTTTTTAGGCTATTGTTCTCCGAAAAAGAATACGCACGACAATTGATTGATGGTTTCATATCAAAAGAGCTACTTTCACTCATGATTCTCGAGCGAATGGCCTATCAGCCCGGCGTCACAACCAGTGACAGTTTGGAGAATTTCTTCACCGACTTGATCTTTCTGGTTCCGCTACGCCCCAAAGAGAATGCTGAAAACACAGAACCTGAATCAGCGGCCATCTATCTGCTGTTTGACCACAAAAGCTATGCAGATTGGTCCGTGGCCGAGCAACTGCTGCGCTACATGAACGAGCGTTGGGAACTGGACCGCCGCAACAAGGTGCAACCGCGTGTGGTGATCCCCATCGTGTTCTATCACGGCAAAGATGGATGGAATATTCCCCAACAGTTTGAAAAACTCTTCAAAAATGTAGACCCGCTTTTGCACAAGTTTATCCCCAAATTCGAGTATCTGCTGATCAACACAAAAACCTATTCGGACGGTGATATTGAATCGCGCGTCTCATCCAAGGCTTTACAATCAGGCTTATTGCTCCTAAAATATATCTTCAATGACGCGTTGTCAGAGAAACTGGATACCGTTATGGAGCTACTTGCCAATGACAAACTGACAAGAAACGAAAAATGGTCACTGTTAGAAGCAGAGTTGCGCTATTTGACAGGGGTAAAAAATCGCCTCTCCGATGAGGTGATTGAACAATCGGTGAGAAAGGCATTTGCAGAGGAGGCAGAGATTATGGAAACGATTTTTGAGCGTAAGATGGCGTTAGGTCTTCAACAAGGTCTTCAACAAGGTCTTCAACAAGGGCGTCAGGAAGCAGAAGAAGAATATCAGCGAATGCTTCAACAGGAACGTGAAGTACGAGAACAAGAACGGCAAATCAACTTAACCAAACATCGCCAATCTATTCTGGGCATTTTGAATCATATCTTTAAACTGAATGAGTACGACCAAGAGGAAGTGCAAACGCAACTAGACAAAATTGATGATTCGGATGCGCTTTACCGATTGAGCAATGCGGCTTTGGATGCCGCTGGAAAGGGCTTTTTGTATTTTATGCGAAAACTTACGATTGAACGTGGTATTGACGAATAATTTACAGTAAGTACCTTGTCAACTAAATAATTTGGTGTTTTGTTTTGGTCATTCCCCACCTTCGTGAGGGCAGGCTCTGAGAAATCAGGAATATAGACGTGACCGGACTGGATTCCTGACTTCTCAGGAATGACAATACCAAAAAACTTAGTGACAGGATAGTAAGGACTCTGTAACCTAAATAATTGCGGATTTTGGTCATTCCTGCCCCTGTTTTCAAGTGATCCGGCATTTCGCGATGTGTTGGATGCGTATGTAGCAAGGACAGTGAAACGGTAGGGTCATGTAAGAGTGTGATAGTGTGATAGTACAATGGTACAATACTGTATACTAATTATGTATTCATCTCTCTTACACCCATACACCATCACGCTATCACACTATCACACTCTTTCGCCGATGTCGTCTTGACCAAAATGAATGCCCTGACCACCGCTGCTCACTTTGGTAGAATTGCTGATAGTGGCGAAGATACGCTGTGCGAATCTCTTCTAGCTGTGTGGTATAGGCATGAAGCAATCCTGACTGACCATTGAGCGCTGCATGAACCGCTTCACCGCATTTCATCCCCGTATACAGCGCATTGAATATCCCCTGTGATGAAAGTGGGTCAAACGAAAGGGCGGCATCCCCCACCGCCACCCAACGCTTGCCCACAAAGCTGGATAGACGCGCACCACAGGCATCGGTTGCTTGCAAGATAGCAGGCTCGTACTCATCAGGCAAACACGAGTTTGCTTGTTCATTGGACGAAATGACATGACGGATGTAGTGCGTTTTCTGTAGCTCGGCCATCCACAGCCCCGGCGTATTCAGCAGTGGCGCGGCATCCTCAGCATCAACATGTAAAGCTACAATACGACGCTGACTAGGCAGCAAGGCTGTGTACCACCACCCATTGCGAACGGTTTCCACCATAGTACGTGTATCAGGGCTACCAGCCTGCTGCATCCATGTATAAATGGCAACCAAAGGTGCATCCCGAACCCGTTTGCATCCTTGATTGCGCGCCACAAATGCACGGCGACCTGTGGCATCAATGAGCCAGCGAGATTGGCACAGTGTTTTCTCTTTGGATGCCCCCTCTTTGAGTGTTACCTGCCAGTCTTCTCCATCAACGTCAATCGTTTCAACCTGCCCTTGTAGATAGCGGACACCCATGTTTTGCGCGGCCAGGCGCAAGTCCGCATCAAACCGGGGTCGGTCCAGATGCCACCCCAAGCCGTAGGGGTCACGGATAAAGTCGGTATTCACCAGTTCATGCGACCCCCATGCCGAGGCATTGCCATAACTACGGATGTGTGGCCCTGTCTCGACGAGATTCAGCAGGTTGAGTTTTTGGAGAATGCGTCGTGCTGCGCTGGGTAGCGACTCGCCCACTTTGGGTTGACCCGATTTGGTAGCATCGACCAAAAGGACGTGGCGTCCTGCCTGTGCAAGCACATAGGCAGCGATGGCTCCCGCAGGCCCACCACCAATGACAACCACGTCCCATTGTTTGCCTGCGATGCCCATCGCATTGAATGCAGACACTATCCCCCCATTCTGACTTTACGGAAGGCTTCAAACTGCTCTGCACTGACCCAACCAGCCTTATGCAGCCTACGCTCTTTCGCACTGATCTCAGCAGCAGTGTCAGTCGCAGCGGTGCGTGTGCCGGATGCGCTGTCGGACTGAGCATCGGATACGCGCTGACGATTGGTACGCAATTGAGCCTGATGTGTCTCTGGCAATGTTTCCACCATCATCGTTACAGGAAACGCTGCACTATCTTCGTCGTGGTGACGAACTTCCACAATGCCCAACTTGCCAAAATCTTTGATCATCTCCATCATGACTTTATTGGCAGCAGCGGCACCACGTTCGTTGTAGCCTGGAATGACATGAAGCCATTGTGCGCGTCGATTAAATGCGGCGATGCGGTTCTCCATCGGTTGTTCATGATCAATGACGATATCGTAATCCTCATTGGTAAGGACTTGATTGGGGACACGTGCAGCCCAGAATGTAGGCACATAGGGGTCATACGTATATTCATAGCCAGAACGACAATAGGCGGTGTCTCCCTGCCAAGGAAGTGCCATCCAGCGTGTAATATCGCCAGGCCCTTGTGCATAAAGCGGTCCATCGGGTTGCAACACGTTCTTTGGTGTCAGTTCAGGACCATAGTCGTGCTCAGGCGTATTCGGATCGCGATGACGGATACGGAATGGGGCTGTATACATGGTGGCATGACGCATCGGCCATGTCATCTCGCAGCCCGGATGAAAGGCGTCGGCAAGACAGAAATGGAGGGCCGCTTGGTCGAGCATAACAGGCTGTTCGCTGACAGGCACGTCGTCAATGGCGAGATATGGCTTGGCCTCTGGATCCCAATCATTGACAAAATGTCCGTCGACCCAACGGCTCATCAATACGGCTCGTACATATAACATTTCGACATTGGCACGCGGGGATTTATTCTTGGTGCTATCGGTCGTCACAGCATCGCCATAAACCCAAGGCCAAGCACTAGGCCCCGAAACCACCCC
>JBCCFC010000115.1:0-16754 GCA_039029935.1 Chloroflexota bacterium | reverse complement strand
GATACGGACAAAATTTTGTGGCTATATCAGCATTTGATCGATTATCCCGCGTTTTAGATTTAGAAGAGAAACAAGGGTGGCGGAACCGTGGCGTTGTGGGTGGCATCAAAGCCATGTGTACTCGATGGGAAAACGATGCCCGTACACAGGAGGCAGATGAACAGATTTTGACGATTTGTCTCTCATTGATGGTTGAGTATGATGGTGGTACAAAGCAGACCCGCCCCATCATCGCCCGACAGATTCGGCAGGTTTTAAGTGGTGATTTGACAGGCTTTGACAGTTTGCCGACAAAGACAGATGAAGAGCCTGAGCCATCTCAGGAAGAGTCGGGTGATGTGGAACTGATACCAGTGTCGCCAGCACCAGTGTCGCCAGCACCAGTGTCGCCAGCACCAGTGTCGCCAGCACCTGTTGCTCCAGAGCCTCAAGTGGTATCAGCAACATCTGCGGTAGAGCCTGTAGCAGAAGAACCTGTCGATACTGCGACATTTGATCTCGAAGCCGAACTGGAATCGACGATTTTAGAGATTCTTGGTGAGGTGTCTGGAGATGCCCCCAAAGAGGATGATTTATCGCCTACGCCATCACTGGATGCGACCCCAGCACAAGCGGTGCCATCGGATGCAGTTCAAGCAGTGGATGCAACAGCAGGTGAAACGACAGAT
The DNA here is from genome assembly GCA_039029935.1 of Chloroflexota bacterium. Classification (GTDB taxonomy): domain Bacteria; phylum Chloroflexota; class Anaerolineae; order Caldilineales; family Caldilineaceae. The sequence continues at coordinate 16,086 of JBCCFC010000115.1, read as the reverse complement.
GATGGAGATGGATCAGAGGAGGAAAACTTCTTTGAAAAAGAATTAACCGACTTGATTGGCTCTATTGCATTTGGTGGCAGCGAACCTGTGGATACAGATTCTGAGCCAGAGCCTGCGCACTCACCGCCGACACCACCTGATCGTTCGCAGTCACACACAGAGCGACATCCGATTAGCCCCATTGACCGTCCCATTGATCCACCCGAACCGACGCATATTGCCCGTGAGCGGGTGCGTAGGCAGAAATCCGAACAGCAGAACGCGGCGCAGCAGTATGCGGCGCAACAAACTGTTAGCCACACACCGAATCAACTACAACAGCCTCCCACCATCCTTCCTGGCATTGGGCCTACGCGAGCTGAACAGCTAGAGCGACTGGGTATCAAGCAGATTGTCGATATTCTGTGGCACTTGCCTCGCTATCACGACGACTTTACGACGATGCGAACCATTGCAGAGTTGCAGCCCGGCGAACAGGTCACGATTATTGCCAACATCTGGCAGATTCGCGAGCGGCGCACACGCAACAATCGTTCAATGGTACAAGGCGTTTTGAGCGATGGCACGGGCACAATCCACGCGACATGGTGGAATAAATGGGTCAAAAATAAGCTGATTCCAGAGACGACTATGCGTTTTAGCGGTAAGGTCGGTTTGTATATGGGGCAAAAGACCTTGGACAATGCTCAGTTTGAAGAGTTGGATGAGGAGCGCATTGCAGCAGGCCACCTATCGGCTATCTATCCACTGACCGAGGGCATCACCAATCACTGGATGCGTAACCTCATCAAAAATGTGTGTGAAAGCCATCTGCGCTTTATCAGCGACCCCCTCCCACGCACCATCCGCGAGGAGTATGAACTGCCTGACTTAGCGACGGCACTTTATCAGAACCATTTTCCAGACAATCATGAGGCATTGGATGCCGCTAAACGACGTATTGCCTTTGAGGAATTTTTCTATATCCAGCTAGGTGCGTTGCAACGACGGAGCATGCTACAACAGGGGTCGGCCAATCAACTCAAAGAGACACAGCCAGCCTTGGAGCAGTTCAAAACATCTCTGCCATTTACACTGACCTCTGCACAGGACCGTGTACTTGACGAAGTGGCGCGCGACATGGAACGGTCTGTGCCGATGACGCGCTTGGTACAGGGTGATGTTGGTAGTGGTAAAACAGCAGTGGCGGCAGGTGCAATGTGGATGGCGGCGGTCAATGGCCTACAGTCGGCCTTGCTTGCGCCAACCCAAATTTTGGCAGAGCAACACCATCGCGGTCTGATGGAACTGATGGGTGGGTTGACCAAGCCCGATGGATCACCGTTACAAATCGAGCTACTCACGGGACGGGTCACAGGGCGCGAGCGAGAACGCATTCTGATGAATCTGAACCGTGACCCTAGTCTGATGGCCGACAATCCACTCTTTGATGGCTTCCGGCAGAACCCAACCGATATCGTTGTGGGGACAACGGCACTGATTCAGGAGACGGTTGAGTTTAACAACCTTGGCTTTGTGGTCGTGGATGAGCAACATCGCTTTGGTGTCGGGCAACGTGGGGCATTGCGCAGCAAGGGTGAACTCTTCCAGCCCCACATGTTGGTCATGAGTGCGACACCCATTCCACGTAGTTTGGCATTGACTGTCTATGGTGAACTGGACATCAGCATCATTGATGAAAAACCAGCAGGTCGCAAACCCATCAAGACCAAACGCTTTGATCCTGCCGAACGTGAGCGACTCTACGGCTTTATGCGTCGTGAAGCGCGCGAAGGCCGCCAAGCCTTTATCATCTACCCGCTGGTCGAGGAGAGCGAAAAGATGACGGCAGGTGCAGCGATTGAAGCACATACAAAACTCAGTAACGAGATATTCCCTGATTTGCGTATTGCGTTGCTGCATGGTCGCATGACGGGTAAGGAAAAAGACGAGATCATGCAAGCCTTTGCCGACCGTGAGTATCATGTGTTGGTTAGCACCAGTGTCATTGAAGTCGGTATTGATGTCCCCAACGCATCACTGATTATGATTGAGGATGCTGAACGTTTTGGCTTGGCACAACTGCATCAGTTCCGAGGACGTGTGGGGCGTGGGTCCCATCAAAGCTATTGTGCGCTGGTCAGCAAGGCCGAAGGGTATGATGCACAGGAGCGGATACAAGCATTGGCCGACACCAACGATGGTTTTGTGCTAGCCGAAAAAGACCTTGAGTTGCGTGGTCCTGGTGACTTCTTGGGGACACGCCAGAGTGGTCTGCCGGAGTTACGCATGGCGCATTTGAGTGATTTGGATACACTGTCAACCGCACGTGAAGCGGCCAAGAAGCTCTATGACCAAGACCCACATTTGGACAACCATCCACAATTGTATCGCCAAGTCCGTCGATTCTGGCAGGGACATGGTGATGTAAATTAAGTGATAGAAAAGGAAGGTGTATGATGCAGACGCTTGTACTCGACAAAGAAGCCACAATAGACGAAAGCATTTTGACCGAGGTTCTATCTACTGACAATGGACACAATAATGGTGCATTGATCTATCAAGTGAGCGATGCTGGTGGTCCACCCAAAGATATCGGCGTTTATCATGGGCAAAATGGTGTTTATATTGAGTACGATGAGAACAATCAACCAGTCATCTATCCTGAAAGTGATGGTCAACGCATGGCAGAAAACAATGAACAATTTTTTCAGATGAGCAGGCTGGAAGGCAATTTTCAGATTATGACTGCCGATGAACCCAACATTTTTGTTGTGGGTGACTTGCTGTGGTATCCCGTGCAAGGTAAAAACAGGAAAGGAGATTCCTTTGCGCCGGATATAATGATCATCATTGGTCGTCCCAAAGGGTATCGTGGTTCATATTTGCAATGGAAAGAAAATGACATTGCCCCACAGATTGTCTTTGAAATTTGGTCACCAGCCAATAATGAGAAACATAAACGCGAGAAGTTTAACTTCTATCAGAAACATGGCGTTGAAGAGTATTATACATACGCACCCGATAAAAATTTGTGGGAAGGGTGGATACGCGATCAAGATGTGCTTGAAAAAATTGAGCATATGGATGGCTGGCGTAGTCCGCGCCTGGGGTTTCAATTCAAACGCGACAAAAATAATGATATAGATATTTGCTACCCAGATGGTCGTTCATTTTGGCATTATATTGACTTCAACAAGCTACGACAAGCTGATGCAAAATTGTTTGCAGAGCAGAAACTTCTTCTTACAAAGGCGGCACAAGAGCGAATAAAAGCAGACCGTCGTGCGAGAGAAGAAGCTCGTCGCGCCAATGAAGAAGCACAAGAACGGATTGAGGCAGAGCGTCGTGCAGAGGAGGAATCTCGTCGTGCAGAGGAGGAATCTCGTCGTGCGAAGGAGGAATCTCGTCGTGCGGAGGAGGAATCTCGTCGTGCGGAGGAGGAGGCTCGTCGTGCGGAGGAGGAGGCTCGTCATGCGGAGGAGGAATCTCGTCGTGCGGAGGGGGAGGCACAAGCCCGTATTGAGGCTGAACGTCGTGCTGAAGAGGCAACAGCGCAACTACTGCAACTCCAAGAGCAACTTCGGTTGATGCAGGAACAAGATAAAAATCAAAGTGAGTAAAAGAACAAGATGCAAGCACAATATTTAGATAAAGACTTGATCGCGTTTCAACGCGCTGTCCGTCAATTTGTAGATCGCGAAATTGTCCCTCACCATGAACAATGGGAAGAAGATGGCGTCGTCTCGCGTGAGGTTTGGCTTAAGGCGGGTGAAATGGGGCTGCTGTGTATGGATGTCCCTGAAGAGTATGGCGGGTTGGGCATCGAGGATTACCGCTACAACGCCATTCTCACCGAGGAAATGGCGCGTGTTGGTGCGACTGGTCCCGCCTTCGGTGTGCAGAATGAACTGGTTGTACCCTATATGATGGCCTTTGCCACAGAAGAGCAGAAGATGAAATATCTGCCCAAGATGGCAACGGGCGAAATCATCACCTCGCTTGCCATGAGCGAACCAGCGGCGGGCAGCGATTTGCAAGGCATCGAGACGACGGCGGTTCACACTGAAACGGATGAAGGCGATTACTTCTTGCTCAATGGACAGAAGACCTTTATCTCCAACGGTATCCTCAATGACATGGCTGTTGTTGCCGTCAAGACCACACCCGGCATCGGGGCCAAGGGCATGAGCCTGTTGATGGTGGAACGGGGGATGGAGGGCTACGAACGAGGACGGAACCTCTCCAAAGTGGGTCGCCATGCGCAGGACACCGCCGAGCTATTCTTCCGTGATGTAAAAGTACCCAGAGAAAATCTGCTCGGTGATGAAGGCAAGGGCTTCTATTACATGATGCACAACCTGCCACAAGAACGGCTAGCGATTGCACTGGGTGCATTTGTCGCTGCCGAGACCGTGTTTGAACAAACACTCAACTACTGTAAAGAGCGCACTGCCTTTGGGCGACCCATTGGTCAATTCCAAAATAGCCGCTTCAAGCTGGCAGAGATGGCAACCGAACTGCGTATTGGGCGAGTCTACATCGACGACTGTATCATGCAGCAGACAGAGAAGAAATTCACGGCTGAAGAAGCGGCCATGCTCAAATGGTGGGCGACTGACCTCGCCACACGCGTCATCGACCAGTGTCTGCAACTGCATGGCGGTTATGGCTACATGCTTGAGTACCCTGTCGCCAAATTCTATTTGGATGTGCGCATTGATCCCATTCATGGTGGAACCAATGAAATCATGAAGGAGATTGTGGGGCGGTCGCTGGGCGTGTAGTACATCAAGCAGTGTACCAAACAAGGGGTAACGGACTTGGTGCGCATAGTAATAGCAACCACTACACCATTACCCGTGCCGTCATCGCCACCCCCCCAAAATGATTGGTTGCCCACCCCTCGCCCCTAGTATCCTGCATGTGTGCACCATTCACGGTGAAGGTGTGTGGATGAAACAGTGGGCTGACACCGCGATAGTCAAACTGTCTGATGGGTTGCTCGGTGGGCTGTCGCTGATAGAATAAATCGAGCAACAGTGTCGCAATCAGGGGGCCGTGTATCACCAAGTCAGGATAACCTTCATGCTTGCGGCAGAAATCGAGGTCGTAGTGGATGCGATGGCTGTTAAAGGTCAACGCGGAATAGCGGAAGAGTTGGGCGGCATCCGGTGTATAGGCGTTAGAAAAGTCGGCTGTCTTGGTTGGAGTCGGCTCATTTGCCATCTGCTGCACCTTGGGGGGCTGCCCTGCTTCACGCTGCACTTCTTCACGATAGACCAGCGTCTGTGTTTCCGACAGACATCGCTGTTCGTTGACGATAATTTTATGTTCAACAATAACAAAACAAAGCTGTCCTGAACGACCGTGTTTGGGTGTAATCGACTTGATGGTGGAATGCTTGGTGGCATGGTCGCCAATGCGCAGCGGTTGCTCAAACCGGAGTGTACCACCTGCCCACATGCGTCTTGGCAGTGGGATTGGCGGGATAAACCCACCCAACTTGGCATGGCCGTCTGCCCCCAAATCGTCCCCGCGTACACCTTGGTGAAAATAAAGCCAGTGCCATGCAGGTGGCAGCACATCTCCCTGATTGAAGATGGCGTCACGACTGAGTGTCGCATTCATCAGGTTGGCCGTCTTGGCCGTGATGATATCCTCTGTCACCTCCTCTTTGCCCACCCATTGGTTTAGATAAGCTGTATCAATGTTCATAATGGTTCTCCTGTTTTTCCGCAGATAGCCAATCTGCGATACTGATTTTTGATTCAAACCGAATCCTGCTCACCGAATGTTTTATTCTTTCCATATAGAATTTGTGCAAAACATAGACAAATTCCGTGCAATCATTCTGCATGGAAAAATATTCAGATCCTATCAGGTATTATTATCAAAAACAGATTATGAGCAAAAAAATTATTGTGATTGGCAGCGGTTTTGGTGGATTGGGTGTAGCCACCCGTCTTGCGGCGCGTGGGTATGACGTTGAATTGTTTGAAAAGCGGGACAAGCTGGGTGGGCGAGCCTATGTCTATGACATCAATGGCTTCAAGTTTGATGGTGGGCCTACTGTGATCACTGCGCCCTATCTTTTTGACGAGATTTGGACATTGGCAGGAAAACAGCGCGACGATTATTTCCAGATTGTTCCCTGTGATCCATTCTACCGCATTTTTAATCATGAAGGTAGCGAATTTAACTATAACGGCGACCATGACTTTATCCTCAGTGAAATCGAGAAGTGGAGTCCCGAAGACAAAGCAGGTTACGAACGCTTTATTGCCACCACCAAAGAAATTTTTGACACAGGCATGGCATTGATTGACAAACCTTTTCTCAATGTAATGGACATGGTGAAGGTGGCCCCCGATTTGGTTCGTCTGCAATCCTATCTCAGTGTCTATGCTTATGTGAGCAAGTTTGTGAAGGACGATTTTCTACGCCGCTGTTTCTCGTTCCATCCACTGCTCATTGGGGGCAATCCGTTGGATGCGGCGTCGCTCTATGTACTGATTCACTACTTGGAACGCGAATGGGGTGTTCACTATGCACTGGGCGGCACAGGCGCCATTGTGGAAGGCATGGCAACACTCTTTGATGAATTGGGCGGGCGTGTGCATCTCAATAGCGAGGTGGCCGAAATTTTGGTGGATGAAACTGGCCCCAAGGGGTTGAATGGAAAACCGAGCGTAAACGGTATTCGGTTGGCAGATGGTACAGTGCATACTGCCGATGATGTGGTGTGCAATGCCGATGTCGGCTGGGCGTATCTCAACCTCTTGCCAGAGAAGATGCGCAAGAAAAACACAAATCGGCGTATTGAACGGCTCAAGTATAGCATGTCACTCTTTGTAATTTATTTTGGCACAAAACGCCGCTATGTGGATACAGGACCGGACTATCCCACGTTGGCACATCACAACATTATTCTGAGTGAGCGTTACAATGAACTGTTGCGTGATATCTTTGGCAATGGCGATTTACCCGATGATTTCTCGCTCTATCTACACATGCCAACGCTGACCGACCCGTCGATGGCACCCGAAGGACATGAGGCATTTTATGTGCTGTCACCCGTACCACACCTGGGGGCAGACATCGACTGGACGACACAGGCCAAGCCTTATCGTGATGCGATCATGCAGTTTTTAGAGGACAACTATCTGCCAGACCTGCAAGAAAATATTGTAGCCGAGCATTACATTGACCCGCTGCACTTCCAGAACACGCTCAACAGTCATCTGGGGTCTGCCTTTTCCGTACAGCCGATTCTCACCCAATCCGCATGGTTCCGACCGCACAATCGCTCGGAGGATTTTGCCAATCTCTATTTTGTGGGGGCAGGGACCCATCCGGGAGCGGGGTTGCCGGGGGTTTTGGCGTCCGCAAAGATTGTGGATGAGCTGATTAGCGAATAAGTGGCAAAAATAGCTGATAGAAACGTGGCTCTTCGACAACGGGCAACATGGTGGGGGCTGCAAGTTGCACCGTAATCCAAGCCTCTGCGTTGGCTGTCAATGCCCCATCTGTCACCGTGTATTGGAATAAGTCTGTCCCAACATAGCCCTCATTGGGTTGATAGGTTAATCCGTGATTGCTGTTCAAGGTGACGCTTCCATTCGTGGCAGGCGTCACCGACGAAATATGGAGTACATCACCATCAGCATCAAAATCATTACTCAACACGGCGACATACACAGGCTCATTCTGGTCGGTGACAATGACATCTCGGTTGGCTTCGGGGGCATCATTGACATTGCGGACATCAATCCGCACCAGCCCCATATCTTCGCCGCTGAATGGGTCTACAACGTGATAGGCAAAGGTGTCTGTGCCAAAGAAATTGGTGGCGGGTGTATATTGTAGAACGCCACTAGGGTCTATGGTTACGACACCGTTGTTGGCTTGTATCACAGAAGCCACAGTCAAGAAATCACCATCAACATCGCCATCATTGGCAAGCACATCAATCAGAATTTCAATTTCTTCGTCCGTCTGGAAGGCGTCAAACATGGCATGAGGTGCATCATTTTCCGGTTCGACTGTCACCAACACAGCGCCAGTATCTGCGCCAGTATCTGCGCCAGTATCTGCGCCTGTTGTCTGCGCCTGCCCATTGTTGCCGACAATATAGGTAAGTATATAGACACCGTGACCATTGGGGGGTGGCGTGTAGGTTAAGGAGTCATCATCATTGACGATTACATATCCCTCTTCAGCATGGACCCCAAAAACAGATAACTCGGTGTCGCTACGGTTATTATCTAGCTGATCATTATCCAGAATGGGAAAGGTGATGGATGTATCCTCAGCAGTGGTCACAGCATCATCAATGGCCTGCACCAATCCTGCCTGCGGGTCAACGATGACGGTAATGATGCCTTCCACTTCAATATTAGTCTGTCGTGAGCCTCTAACAGCAGTATTAATTGATACAATTTCAGCGATATAGGTAAACTCGTCCATGCCTGCGAAGCCAGGGTTCCGTGTGTAGGTAATGGTAGACTCGTCATCAAGATGCGTTGAACCATTGCGCGGTTGTGAAACAGACAACAGCCGGAACTGACCGCCATCGACTGTGATGTCGTTTTGCAATGGGTGTATAACCGCTGTATCCCCTGTCACTGTCAAAAGAATGACCGCATCTCGAACTGCAAGTGGTGGGTCCGACACAGGACGAATATCCACTTGGACCAAGGCCACTTGAAGTGGATTGCTGGGGTCTTCGAGATCATCATCAACCGTATAGATAAAATCATCCAAGCCATAGTAGTTCGGGTTTGGTGTATACAGAACACGCCCATCCGGTTGGATCGAGACAATGCCATGATTTCCCTGGCTAACATCCACCACAGTCAGTGCATCACCATCCCTGTCCGTATCGTTGTCCAAAACATTGATGACAACGGGGGTATCTTCATCGGTCACGGCTTGGTCATCGGTCAAGGTCGGCGGATGGTTAACAGAGCCACGTCGGACAATAACTCTGGCAGTATCCGTTGCCCCAGAGTCACCTACACTGGTATCCAAAAGCCGATCCGAGATTGTGTAATGAAATAAATCAATGTCAAAAACGGCAGATGTGTTTGGTCGATAGGCCAGTGAGCCATCATCTTGTAACACAACTTGACCATGTTGGCCTTGTTCAAAGCCAACGACCCACAGTGCATCGCCATCCAGGTCAAAATCATTTGCCAACACATCAATCCGCGTGAGACCGTCATTTGTTAGCAGAATCTCATCGTCAATGGCAATGGGTGCGTTGTTTCCGGAAACCGCTGTATTCGGGGTGGGTGAGGCAGTCGGGGTGGGTGTGATAGTCGCGATGGGTGTCAATGATGGCACATTTGCTGATGTCGTGATTGGGGTCATCGTAGGTGTTAGCGTAGGCAGAGGGGTGGCTGTACTCTCTGTCACAGAGATTGTCGCAGAGGGTGTGGTGGTTACGGATACAGTTGGGGAGACGGTTTCTGTTGACATGATTGTTGATGTTAGGGTTGGCGTCACCGTTGACGTCACTATAGGTGTCACTGTCGGTGTTGCTGTCGGCGGGGGTGTACCTGTCACCAGTCGAAAGGAGCCATGCACCATCTCACCCGCGATTGTGTCACGGTTGCTGTCCACAAAATCGGCGTCGGGTGCGGACGAAAATGGCATGGGAATGACTTTGAGCGATTCCTCTGGTGTTAACGAACATGTCATCAGAAATTCCACCGTTGCAATCTCGCCATCAGGGATAATGGTGGTAAATGGCGGTGATTGGTCAATGATGATTATATCAAGTTCGCTATCTGCGTCGGTGGTATCAATAATGACATTGGTTATGAGTCCTGGAACGGCCTTGAATTGCACACTATCGCGGTTTCCATCAAAAAACAGACAGGTTTCATCATAGTCAATCGAAAATGCGACGCCCACAATTTCATGTCCATTGGCGGCAAAAGAGATAGGCACTGTCACCGTATATGATTGATAGGCCGTTATGTCTTCGGGCATCGAGAGAACAGGCGCATTGTTTACCTGTGCATGTGCAGCGCGCACCATTGTGATAGTGGATAATTTTTGATGAAGCCCGAAGTCATTGACAGATTGACTGTGATGCAACCCAACGCGCAGTCCAACGATAGACAAACAAATGATGAGGAAAAACAGACCCATGAGATAATAATTCTTTTTCATTGTGCGAACCTTGTTGTGTACCTTGACCAGCAATGTTGAGAGCGTGTTTGAATATTATTTGACTCGCTCACTCTGGTAGTCTATATGGACCGACATACCTTTTTATTGACGGCTACAGGGGTAGAGTAGCGGGTGAGCCTGTTTGAATATTCAGGCTCTGAGAACAAAGGACGGTATCGCAGGTAGGCTACCTGCGTCACAGATAATCAATCTGTGATACAGTATCGCAGGTTGGCTACCTGCGCCACAGATAATCAATCTGTGATACTGTATCGCAGGTTGGCTACCTGCGTCACAGATAACCAATCTGTGGTACTAACTTATACTTTCTAATCAACAAAAAAAGGAACCGAACTGTTTAGCCCGATTCCTTTTCCTATCTATACGACCTTAAACTGACCGGAGGTGTCGGGCAAGACGTTTACTTGAACAACATCGGCAGGTAAACTTGAACCCCCTCTACTGGATCACCGATAACAATCTCCTGTGCATCTGCATCACTCAGCGACCCTTTGGTCAATTGAATGTCTTCTATGCTGGCATCGCCCCCGCTGGCCGTCAACTGCACAGTCACAATTGGGCCATCCGCAATCATGGGCAATGGCGTCGAGATACCATACATGGCAACATTGATGGTATGTTTGTTGCTGTCGTAGATGGCAACGGACACCATTGAGTCGGGTACATGGAACTGGACATTATCGGGAAGACCATCGCCATCGGCATCCGTGTCATCAAAGGCAAAGGCATCCTGATCAAGTTCCAAGACAAAACCAGCGGCGGTCACGCTATGTCCCGGTGCATTGACCTGCACTTGTGCGGTAAAGACCTCTGCATCAGCTTCATCAGCGTCTTCAACTTGAATCAAGGAGAGACTTGCCGCATCTTGACTTGATGGCTGTCCTGTACTTGTTGATGCAGCAGCCAATCCCGGTAGCCATTCAAAGTAAATGAGTACTGTGTCAAGATAGTCAGCTAGGCCAATGATGGTATCGCGGTTGGCATCACATCCGGCAGGGCTACCCCGAAACGGAATAATGTCAAAGGCATTCAACCAGAATTCATAATCATTGTCAAAGAATTCTAACGTGATACCCGTCAAATCGGATGTCGCCACCAATCCATCCAAATTACAGTCCCCCTTGCGGCTGTTTGGGATGACGTAGATATCCTTGTTGCTGGAAATCGGTATGGTTTGTGTTGGCACCAATGTCCCGCTGATCGTCCGTGCAAACGTCGATAGCGTTGTCGAAACAGGCTCATTGACGAAGCCGATGGTCGTTAGCAAGGTATTGACATCGCTATATGGTTCATTTGCCGTGAAGACGAGCGTTGCAACGACCCCTGTCGTCAGCGGATTGGTGATGGAGCCAGAAATCTCAATACCGACCGCACGGTCCATGCCCACTGAGTTCGAGAAGTTATTGGCAACGGATACCGTATAACTATAGGGAGCCGTTGGCAAATCGTAGATGAGTGGGGAACTCAGGAAATTGGAATCAAATCCCAACGAGAAATCCAAGTCTGTCACGATATTACTACGTGGCTCAAAGAAGACCTCCAAGGCAACGCTGTGTGTGTAGGAGACAACGGTTGTCACACTGCTCGAAATATAGGACACATCACGAATGCTCAAGCGGGGTGGGGCTGTCACCGTAATCGGCAACTGTTTGGTAAAGGTATAGCCCGTAGGGTCGGTGGTCATCACCGAGATGGCATAGCTATTTTTGAGATCGTAGTCAAAGACAATGTTGGATGTCAGCGTGTATCCTTGAATGGTAAAGGCACCAACATCACCGCCCACAATTGAATAGGTATGTACGTCACCCAGATTAGGGTCCACGGTTGTCAGATTCCCAATGGGTGTACCAACCGATTGTGCCTCTTCAATATAGCCGTTATCCAGCAGAATATCCGTAGGCGGTCCCGAATACAAGAGGCGAATCTGCGCGCCAGCGGTGGTGCCAAACACCTCGACCGCTGCTTGGTCGCCAAATGAGGCGATTGGTGCGTTGGCAAATTTGATGTCCACCAACTGGTCGGCGTTGCGACACCAACTATTGACATAAAAGCGCATGGTCATAACCGAGCCGTCAGAGATAGCACTTGGCGTTGAATTGGATTGGTCCCAAATCGCAGCCGAAACTTCCGCCTCTGGATTGAGCGGGTATACCACGATGCTGTTTGAAAAGCCTGTTGGCATGGTGGCGATAAGTTCATTCTCATCGGATAGCAATGTGAGACAATTCTCGTCATAATCCAGAGAGAACCCCAAGGACGAGATTGTTGTTGTCTGTGCGTTACGTTGATAAATGACTGGCACAGAAATTTCGTGATTGTTGTTGGCTGGGTCAGAGATGGCTTGGTTTTGGATAGAAAGACCAGGTACTGAAAAAGCATATGCTGCCCCTGCATGAGAGCCAAAATCATCATTGTAGTGTGCACCTACAACAACTTTGCCATCAGACAAATCTACCGCATAGCCAAATTCGTCATCTGCATTTCCGTAGCCAAATGAATCAATCAGCGTCCAACCGGTAATCGATGATGTCCCTGTAATGGTTGCGCTTTGAACATAGCGAGCATAGATATCAACACCACCCCGATCTGTCCAAAATCCATGCTGATAATTCGTTTGATTCTTTTGACCCAACACAAGCGTATCGCCATCAATCGCAACCGCAGCATGATTGGATGATTGAAAGTAAGGTAAATAGTTCGTGGAACCCCAAGCATTTGCACCGCCCTGATGGCGTTCAAAGAGATTGGCATAGCAACAGTTGCCCTCTCCAATGACAATTGTGTCATGACTAATGGCAACATCACGGCCAAAATAGCGGTTTGAACCACCATATATTGCAACTAATTTGGCGACTTCTCCCCACTGATTTGTACCACCGTAGTGACGCTCAAAGACATAGGCTGACCCAGAATTGGAGCCGTTGGGGTCATCATAGTGTGCGCCCACAACAATGGTATCGCCACTGATATCGACGGCTTTCCCAAATTCGTCCCAATCTCCCATAACAGCATCGCTGGCTGTCAGCGTCGCTATCTGCCCCCACTGGTCAGCACCACCATAATTGCGTGCATACACATATGCAGCACCTGTACCATTTTCATAAGGTTGACCAGTGACAATGATATCACCATCAATCGCAACACTTTGTCCTCGAATTTTGGCAACCTCTTGCCAATGACCACCACCCACGTGCTTGAACACATAGGCATTACCGCCCCATTCTTCACTGGCGACAATGGTATCGCCATAAATATCTACATAATGGCCAAAGCGTTGATAAGGACCACCATCTGAGGCTGTCAGCTTTGCCATGGAATCCCATGTGCCAATGCTATGGCTATGTTGTTGGTAGACATAGACTACGCCAAAATCATGGGTAGAGGTAGGTGATGAAAAATTATCATCACCAGGTGCACCAACCACTTTGATGTTGCCGCTGATGGCAACGGCTCGACCAAAGTAATCATACGTCGCCGCATCATTCACTGCACCATTTTTCGCTATTGTTTGTCCGTTATTGACAAAATTCTCTTGGGCCGAGGCCACACCCGTGAATGCCATCAACAACATCATGAGGCTACACATCATCATGCACCCACGTGTAGCCACTGTCTTTGCGTGTGGTGGCCAAAGGTACTGCCACATTGATACGATCTTACTTGTTATACTGTTTTGCATGTCCGTTCCCCTCCTCAATGTATCTGCCCTAAACGTATCTCAGGTTGTCTACCTGAGCATCGGGTGGCAACCCGAAAAACTTCATCGTCCGTGGCGATTCATCACTGATGGACATCTGTCCTAAACGTATCTCAGGTTGCCTACCTGAGCATCGAGCGACAGCCCGAAAAACGTTCATCGCTAGTGGCGATTCACCGGCGATTCACCACTGATGGGCATCTATCAGGAAAATGTTAACTGGGATGACGTTTTGAGACTTAGTACAGGTGAATTGCTCACCCATGCGAGGTAACACGTCATCGGGCTATATATACTTTCGGTATCAAAAGCACATGTTCTATACAGAAGATAGTGTAACGACTTTTGGCGTAGAATAATAGGGCAATTGTGTACCGCTTTTGCACCGCTTACGGTTGACTGACATAGCGAAGAAAAGTGTTAAAATATTCATCTTATTTTTTGTTTTTGCACAAAAATATGCGGACATGGCATTAGAAGAAGAGAGGCACTAGATAGACCCGTTTGGTTCTGCTGCCTCCACAAGATAAAATGAAGCAAACTGTGATGCTTTTGGGAGAAAGCTGAGAGGTTTGCGAGCATTTTTTCCTACCCAGTCATGATACAATCAAAATCGGTTGTATTGAGTTTAAAACCTGTGTTCACAACAGAAGGAGCAAATCAAATGTCACAGAATTCATTCTCCGGGATATTGTCGTCATTTATGGAACGAGAGTCCTACCCGGCACGTAAATTGTCCAAACAAACTGCCATTCTTTTTGGTGAAACATCATTGATTCCACACACCACCATCGACCGTTGGGCCAAGAAGGAGGTCAAACGCCCCAGGGGGTGGCAAGGGGTTGTCAAAGTCGCAACAGCGATGGCACTATCGTTAGATGAGATGGATCGTCTATTGCAGGCGGCGCAGTATCCAATCTTTATTGAGTTGAAACAACAGCATACAGACTCAGATAGTCAAGACCTGCTGTTGATCGTCGAGCAGAGGATGTTAGGCAAACAGAATCAGTCGAAAGCACCATTCCAAGCGTTATCCACATTGCCTTATTACATTGACCATACGGATCGTGTCAAGAAACTACAAAAACGAATTCTATCGGAAGATTGCCCACCCATTATCTGTATTGAGGGGATGCCCGGTGTGGGGAAAACCACATTGGCAACACAACTATGCCATCGGTTGCGACCCTATTTTGTGGATGGTGTTCTGTGGATAGAACTGGGCAAATCCAACCCCAAATCCGTACTTCATCATATCGCGTGGTCATATGGCGTAGACCTCTATCACGAAGCGGATGTGTCTGTGTTGAGTAGTCGAGTACGCACGATTCTAGCCACTAAACGTGTGCTAATGGTCTTGGATGGTGTGCAGAGCGAAGATGAAGTCCGCAATCTCATGCCACCCACAGACAACTCTTTGGTTTTGATGACATCACATCGCCGTGATTTGTCAATTGCAGATAGTGGTGAGCGTTTCTTCTTATCACCTTTTTTGTCCAAAGAGAGCTTGGACCTTTTTAAGCAAATCGTTGGCGATAGCGTTGTTACATCGGCGCGGAAGGCTTATCGCGACTTGGCGGACTTATTGGGGCATCACCCAGCGGCCATTCGCATTGCCGCCAATCAGATTCGGCACTGTTCGATTCTGACAGTCCATTGCTTTATAGAGATGCTGCAAGAGCCAACGACACGATTGTCTACGTTGGCGCGTGGTTCCGACCAACTCATACCTTTACTACACGCAGGTTGTGCATTGTTGCAGCAGGAAACCCGTCAGTTTATCGATTCGCTGCTTGAGCATGGACGTGGTTGGTTTACAATAGACACCGCAGGCCATCTATCAGGATTGTCCCAAGAGGCGACGCGCATACAGTTGATGACGTTGTATCATCATTGTCTGCTTGAGACTCGTGATACACACTATCGTTTACATCCATTGGTTTATGACTATTTCGTTATGCAGCGAGACGGCTATATATGTAGGTCACCGCTACCAGTGTGATACTCTTGGCTACACCGAAGATGTCACGCTGGTAGCGATGACCTACGGGTTGCTGTAAATCTTGTCAATCTCATGAAATTCTATTGAATGGTTGATCACGCTTTCACCTCATCAAAACTGTTGATTTGGACTGGTTGGTGATATATTGAGGCAGCGATATATTGAGGTATAGAGAAACCGAGTTTTTTCAAAAAACTCGGTTTCT
>JBCCFC010000114.1:0-16810 GCA_039029935.1 Chloroflexota bacterium | reverse complement strand
GGCGAGCGTGCGCTGAACCATTATCGGCAGAGTGGCAACCGCTGGGGTGAGGCCGAGATGCTCTATGAGATGGGTGTGCTGTTGACCTCCTATCGGCGCGGCAATGAGCGCATTATGCCTTATTTGCAAGAATCGTTGCGCATCCGTCAACAACTGCGTGATCGTGTTGGCGAGGCAGAGACGCTCACCATTCTTGGCGAGACCCTGCATGGAACAACGGCGGTCCAACGTGTCACCTATCTCCAAGCCGCGCTTGAGATCCATCGCCAGTTGGGGCATGAGTATCGTCAACATTACACGCATACCGCCCTTGCCTCCGCTTGTAACACCTTGGGACAATATGGACAGGTACACCAGTGTATGGGGCCATTGCAGACAAATGATGAGGTGCTGGCCGACCCCAATCTGCACTACCTTATACTGAATAATCTGAGTATCGCTGCCTCTTTGCAAGGCGATGCCGAACGGGGAACAACATTGGCACAGAAGATGTTATCCCTACATGCAACCATCGCCCCCAATCAGCGTTTACGGGGCTACATGGCGATGGGGTATGCCTGTGTGACAGGCAATATGTTGACGGAGGCACAGACCGCCTTTGAGCAGGCATTGGTGCAAGTGACACCCCAGCAAAATCAAGCGTTGCAGATTGCACCCCGCACAGGCTTGGCGGAAGTTGGCTATCGAATGCAGATGCAGAAGGGGCGGTTGGCACAGAGAACTGTTCGCAGCTCAACGCTCAACAGAAGCCATCCCATTGCCAAGGCACTCACCCATGTCACGTGGCTCTATCCCTACTTGATAGCAGAAGCGCATGAACCCTCTGGCCGCGAACTATTCTGGCCCCATTGGGTCTGCTATCAGGTGTTGCGGATGGTCGATGACCCCAGAGCCGATGACCTGCTGCGCCAGACCCATCAACAACTGCTGCAATTGGCCGATGAATTGACGGATGAGACCTTGAGAGACTCCTTCCTGCATAATGTGGCGGTGAATCGTGCGATACTTGAGGAAGTTGAAAGGTTGAAAGGTTGAAGGGTTGAAAGTTGAAAGTTGACAACGCTTCAACGCTCCACCGCTTCAACGCTCCATTGCTCTACCGCTTCAACGCTCCATCGCTCTACCGCTTCAACCCTTCAACCTTTCAACCCTTCAACTTTTCAACCTTGCAACCTGCAACATTAATTTAAAATAGTGTCATGATAACAAATGAAATGAATCTTGAAATAAACTATAATAGTCGCTATCGGCTACAGGAAAAACTGGGACAGGGGGGTATGGGTGTTGTGTACCGTGCGACCGACCGGCTCACGGGGGAGACTGTTGCGCTCAAGCGGGTGACACAGGTGTCCAAGCAGACCCTCACCGCCAGCGGTGTCTCAGAAGAGGACCTCCATCTGGCATTGGCCTATGAGTTCCAGATTCTGGCAGGGTTACGCCATCCACACATCATCAGTGTACTCGATTATGGGTTTGGTGTGCCTGTGGGTGTTCCTGTCGGTGTTTCTGTGGCAGCGCAACCAGAGGATAGCGCTGAGGCAAAACGTCAACCCTTCTTCACCATGACCTACCTTGACGATGAGTTGAATGTTTTGGCCGCAGCACAGGACAAACCACTCACAGTCAAGCTCAACCTGATCCAACAGATACTCGAAGCCCTTGCCTATCTCCATCGACGCGGGGTACTGCATCGTGACCTCAAACCGGCCAATGTGTTGGTGCAGCATGGCGATGTGCGTCTACTTGACTTTGGGCTGGCAGCAACCTCAGACGAACAGGGCAGTTCTTCGGCAGGGACACCACCCTATATGGCGCCAGAACTCTTTGAGGGATATCCCTATAGCGCGGCGGCTGACCTTTATGCCGTTGGTGTTTTGATGACCGAGCTGTTGACAGGCCGCCATCCTTTTCTGCCCTTTGACTACGCCTTTTTAGATAGAGTGTTATATGAACTGCCAAACTTGGGCAATATACCTGCATCGCTAGAGCCAGTTGTCCAGAAGTTGCTGGCAAAAGAGCCAGGAGCGCGCTATGCGAGTGCCAGCGATGTGCTGCTGTCGTTGCAGATGGCGCAGGTGAGCGCTGGTGAGAGTGCTGTTGATGGTATTCCTGTCATTGACGTGCCTGAGACCGAGGCTGTCCGTGAAAGTTATCTGCAAGCAGCCACCTTTGTGGGCCGTGAGACAGAAATGGCAGAGCTTGTGGACGCGCTACAGGCGACGGAAGAGGGGCACGGTTCAGCGTGGCTTGTAGGGGGTGAAAGTGGTGTTGGTAAATCACGTTTGTTGCGCGAAGTACGCACGCAGGCATTGGTGAGTGGATTTTTAGTGTTGGTGGGGCAGGCCAGTGAAACAGGGTCTGGCAGTATCTATGAACTGTGGCGACAGCCGCTGCGCCATTTGATTTTAACCTTGCCCAATGTCACCGATTTGGATGCAGGGGTCCTTTTGCCCATCGTCCCCGATATCGCACAATTATTGGACCGGGATATTCCACCCGCACCACAACTGGATGGGGAAACGGCGCAAATTCGTCTCTTTTCGACGATTGCAGCTTTATTCAAAGAGGCACAGCAGCCGTTACTCCTCATCATGGAAGACCTCCATTGGGCCGAAGCGGGATTGGCCGTACTCCCCTATCTGCTCCATGAAATCGAGCAACATGCCCTCTTGGTGGTCGGAACCTACCGCAATGACGAACGCCCAGCGTTGGCGCAAACGTTATCTGGCATGAAGTCGATACCGCTCTCGCGTTTGACAGCACAGAATATGACCCAACTGTCAACCGCAATGCTTGGCGACATCGGACAACGCCCCGACATTCTCCAACTCCTCCAGCGCGAAACCGAGGGCAATGCCTTCTTTGCAGTCGAGGTCATCCGTGCGCTTGCCGAAAAGATTGGTGGGCTACGCTATATCGGGGAGATGTCAC
Organism: Chloroflexota bacterium; assembly: GCA_039029935.1. Lineage (GTDB taxonomy): Bacteria > Chloroflexota > Anaerolineae > Caldilineales > Caldilineaceae. The sequence continues at coordinate 13,879 of JBCCFC010000114.1, read as the reverse complement.
TGCCCGAAACCCTGCTGCCCAACGGTATCCAGAGTATTGTCGAACGCAGGCTGGACCGTGTGCCACAGAGCGACCAACACCTCTTACAACTGGCTGCTGTTGCTGGGCGCAATGTGGACCTACGTCTCATGGCGTGGCTTGTGCCCGATGTGGCCCTCGACCGTTGGCTATCGGCCTGTGCGGATGCTGCCGTGCTGGAAGTCGTGGACGATACATGGCGCTTTCAACATGCCAAGATTCGCGATGGGTTGTTGGCCGTAATGCCGATAGAAATACGCAAACACCATCATCAAGCCGTTGCCGAGGCCATCGAAACTTGCTATCCAAATAACCCCGTGTATGCGGCGCAACTCATGGTTCATTGGCGACATGCTGGCGATCCGGCCAAAGAATACACCTATGCCCATCTTGCGGGGACCTATGCGGCAGACCAATACGCCAATACTGATGCCATTACCTATTTGACCAAAGCCTATGAACTGATCGATATGCTTGAGATTGATGAACAGCGCAAGACCGAGATGTGTTTTGAGACACTGCTGGCACGTGAACAGGTCTACAGTCTATCAGACCAAACAGATGTGCAACAAAATGATTTGGATGAATTGCGTAAACTGGCTGATGCCTTTGGGCAGCCCACGCGGCTGTCCGAGATTGCCCGACGCCAAGCTGGCCACGCCCATAAACTGGGTGAGTTCACTGATGCTGTCACCTATGCGCAACAGGCGATTCAGGTTGCACAAGAGACTGGTGTCCCTCTGTTGGTCGTGATTGCACAGCGTGTGTATGTCGAAATTTTGGTTAACCAAGGTGCGTTCGATGACGCGCGTACCATCGTAACCGCTGCCTTGCAGACGGCACAAGAGATTGACGCCCATGAAGAAGTTGCGCATTTGGTCCATGCATTAGGCGGCATCGCAAAAGGACAAAACCATAATGAGCAAGCATTCAAACACTTAACCCAAAGTCTCCATATGTATCAATCAATGGATAATATGCAAGGCACAGCCGCAACGTTGCAGCGTTTGGGGGAGCTTGCCAGAGACACCGCTCAACAGGTGGATGCAATGACCTATGCGGAACAAAGTTTAGCGTTGTTCCAGAAGATTGGAGATAGGCGGGGCGAAAGCCGAGCATTCAACGATATGGGCACCATTTACTCTCTGTACAATCAATCTGCTGCCGCCAAATTATACTATGAAAAAGCGCTGGCAATCTATGAGCGTATTGGCGACAAAGAGGGGATTGGTGACATACACATGAATTTGGGGGTAGAAGCCTGTCTGCATGGTCAGCTTGATGAGGGCTATCAAAACTTCACAACGTGTTTGAATATGTATCAGGAAATTGGATCAACTCATGGTCAACTCGTTGCCCATCTGAATCTTGGATTTACCTTACGTCCACGTGTTGGTGTCTATACCCAGGCACTGTACCACTTTGAACAAAGCCTGCGCCTTGGGCAAGAAGTAGGTTCTCCAGTGTTGGAAGCAGATAATCTCATGAATGTTGGGCAAATTATGACATTCGTTGGTCAATATGACCATGCACACCCTTTCTTGGCATCCGCTGTGGATTTGCATCGACAATTTGGCACCCCCTTCGACCTGTGTAACGCTCTCGACCGGATGGGCAATTATCTGATCGCACAAGGTGCGTATCAAGATGCACGGGTCAGCTTTGCGGAGGCACTGACGCTTCATCCACCAAAGAAAAACGATGAAAGCACAGTTTTCGCTGTACAAAACAAACTGGGGTGGATTGCCTACCATCTGGATGATTATGAGACAATGGCACACACCTATCAGATGGCGTTCGACGAGTTTATCGAATACCAAGAGATAGAAGATACACAACAAGAGCCAGATAACTATCCTCGTGAGTACTACCCTCATGAGTACTATGAGAGCCTGATGGGGGTTGTTTGGGGACAGGTTCTACGCTCTGTCGAGGTCAGTCTCCTCGATATCGAACCCTGCCTTGACTACCTAGCAACGTTACAGCCACAGATTGACAGTGCCAGTCCCCTGCGTCTGCATTTGATGTGTCATGACGTTCTTCTTGCGCTGGATGACAACCGTGCCGATGATGTTTTGGCGATTGCCCATCAGCATCTACAAACACACGCTGGCTATATTGAGAATCCTGAATGGCGACAATCGTTTTTGGAGAATGTGCCGGAGAATCGGGAAATTTTGAGAAGAGTTGAAGAGTTGAAAGTTGAAAGTTGAAAGTTGAAAGTTGAAAGTTGAAAGTTGAAAGTTGAAAGTTGATTGTTCACTATTCACTCCTAAGAAACAAGAATTTTTAGTATGAAATACAATTCTCTATATGCACTAATTTGGCACATTGAGCTAGTGCGAGTTTGATATATCAAACCTCTACGAGTACGACTCTATCACTTGTTTCTTCCCGTTTGAACCGCCCACAACAGGCGGTCGGGTTACTATTCACTATTCACTATTCACTATTCACTTGCCAACTGTTGCCATTGTGTGCGTTTTGGGATATGATACGCTCTACCGATAACTTGTTCGGATGAGAGAGCCTGATATGGCTGAAAGAGAGATTCGTATGACACTCGTTGACCGTTTTTTCAATACCGCAGGTCCAATACAGACCGACATTCATTATTATCTACCACCACTTGAACGGTTTAACCTCGACGAAGTTTTGGGGCTGATTCATGCCCGAAAATATTTTATCCTTCATGCCCCGCGTCAAGTGGGCAAGACCACCTTCATGATGACACTGATGGACTATCTCAATCAGCAGGGACGATATCAGGCGTTGTATGTCAATATTGAGACGGCACAAACAGCACGCGAGGATGTTTACAGAGGTATCCGCGCCATTCTTAGCGCAATTTCACAGGAGGAGTTGCTTCATCTACCGACAAAGTTTGTTCAAGAAAACCGAGCTTCAATTTTAGAGGAATATGGTGAAGATAGCGCCTTGCAAACGTTATTAACACTGTGGGCTGCGGTCAGCCCTAAACCCATCGTATTGATGCTTGACGAGGTTGACGCGCTTGTCGGCGATACACTCATCTCAACATTGCGTCAGCTACGCGCTGGCTATGCGCGCCGTCCGAAAGGGTTTCCACACAGTATTATTCTTTGCGGTGTCCGCGATGTCCGCGATTACCGTATCCACTCTAGCCGTGAAAAAACTGTGATTACGGGTGGCAGTGCCTTTAACATCAAAGCCAAATCACTGCGCATGGGTGACTTTACCAAGAATGAGGTTGCAACGCTCTATCAACAACATACCGATACAACTGGGCAGATTTTTCATGAGAACGCTATCAATTTGGCGTGGCATCTGACACAGGGACAGCCTTGGTTGGTCAATGCAATGGCCTACGAGTTGACGTATGAAATGAGAGAAAACCGAGACAGGTCTATTGCTATCACGGAAGATATGGTACACATTGCAAAAGAGCGGCTGATTCTCAGACGGGACACACATCTGGATCAACTAACCGATAAATTGAAGGAACCCCGTGTGAAGGATGTCATCGAGCCGATGTTGGCTGGTGATGGTGAGCCAGAGAGTGTTGAAAACGATAACATTATCTATGTTCGTGACTTAGGGTTGATTCGCAAAGTTGGAAAGCAATTTCAGATTGCCAACCCCATTTACAACGAAATCATCCCACGTGAATTAAACTATGGCACACAAGAAACGATTGTTGAAGAAACCGCGTGGTATGTCGATGAGGATGGGCGGCTGGATATGCCCAAACTGCTGACGGAGTTTCAGGCATTCTTCCGCCGTCATTCAGAATCTTGGGTGGAGCGATTTAATTACAAAGAGGCGGGGCCGCAGTTGCTCATGCAGGCGTTTTTGCAGCGTATTGTCAATGGTGGTGGTCGGATTGAGCGTGAGTATGGGCGTGGACGGAGACGAACTGATCTGTATGTTGAATGGCCCATCCAACCCCAAGATCAACCACAAAAAGAAAGCCATGAGTGGGCATACCATACCCTGACCGATATGCAGAAAATTGTCATCGAACTCAAGATTCGTTATGGTGATTTAGAGGAAACAATTACAGAAGGGCTGGAACAAACATGGTGGTACATGGACCGTAGCGATGCCGAGGAAGGCTATCTGTTGATCTTTGATCGCAGCGTCCAGAAACGCTCTTGGGATGATAAAATCTTCATCGAAAACAGAACCTATAACACAAAACCAATCCTTGTCTTTGGGATGTAATGTGGAGGGTTGAAGGGTTGAAGGGTTGAAGGGTTGATTGTTCACTATTCACTTTTCACTATTAACTCATAAAGAGCACCAATCATCTGATTTTCATATACGTGCTGCAAATAGGTTTGGCGGCGGGTCTCATCTGCAATCTTGCTCGCTCGGGCATCTCTTGCATCCAGTGCATGTTGGATGATAGTTGCTGCGCGCTCATCTTGAAGTTCATCAAGAATATGGCAAACATAGAAATAGGCTCTTGCCCATGTCCAACTGCCATCGATGTTTTCAGGCCGCATATGCACAAGCGCCTTTTCAACATATTGCTTGGCATGCTCGATATGCCCCAATTCCATAGAGGCAACGGCCAATCCAGCCCAAGTTTCGGCCAATGTGGTCGTTGGATTGATGTTGGTTAACAGGGCTTCCGCCTTTTGAAAGGCATTCAGTGCCTCTGAAAATTCATCCAGATCAATTTTCAGATGTCCCAAATCGTTCCAACCATTTACCTCATGCCACATATCAGATGCCTGCTGGCATAGTGTTATCCCATCGACTAGCGTTCTCTCTGCGATGTCCGTCTCACCCAGCTTATGATGCACCAAGCCTATATGAAGCATTGCAATTCGATAAAAATTGGACCGACCGATTTGTTGGCTGTTGTGAAGGGCTTTGTGTCCAAAGTCAAGAGCTAGCTCAAACTCGCCAACACCGTTATATAAATTGGCCAGATTCACCTGCACCAGAACCTCACAACCGATGTCACCCCGTTCATGGGCAATCTTCAATGCACGGAGATAATGATGTTCTGCTAAATCATATTCCCCTATAGTTCTGTAGCTGACCGCCATGTTAGCAGCCCCTCTAAATATCAAAAATACATCGCCATATTCTTCGGCTAAACCGAGGTACTCATGTTGAAATGATAGCGTGGCGTCTAAATCATTGGCATAATAATGTAAATTTGCCGAGGCCATCAAGAACTCTAGATTTATTTTTATGTTATCTGATTGCTGGGCTAGCTCTTCACATTTCGCTAACGATTGGAAGGCCTCCTCTAGCTGGCGACGCTCACCCAAGGCCAGCGTCCATCGCTCTAGTACATGAAACTCACGCTCAATATCGCCTACTTTTTTTGCCAGCATCCTGCCTTTCGCCATTGTTTCTTCTAAGGAATCATTGTGCCGATGCCGTTGATAATAGTCAGCATAGGCGACCAAGGTCTGGAGCCGCTTGGCATCGCTCCCGAGTTTATCCGCACAGAAAGTCATCTGTTCTAATGCATGAATTTGATTTTCCAAATCACCGATATATACATGACAATTTTTGCATTTTTGATATAATTCATATCGCTTCTCCCAATCATCAGGAGCGATGAGTTCGAGGACACGGCCATAGTAGCGCAATGCGTCCTTGTGAGCGTAGTTTAGCAATGCTTGCTCACCAGCAAGTTCAGCATAGTGACACTCTTTTTCTGTGTTTCCTGCCCCCTGCCAATGCAAGGCCAGTCGTCCGGCTTGCGACAAATCTGCTGGATAAAGTTGTTCAATGGCAATGGCGATTTCCTGATGATGCGCCATTCTTTCGTTTGGGTCTAGCACCATCAGTACACCATCTTGGATTTTGCTGTGGCTAAATTGCCAGCCTTGGTTTCGGAATTCAAGAACAGCAGCATCTGTACACAGCGGCAACCACTCGTGTTCAATGTCCAGCCCTGTATTGAGCGTTGACATGAGGGCTACATCCAGTGTGCGCCCCGCAACAGCCGCCTTCACCAGTAATTGCCTTGCCCAAGTGGGTAAACGATTGAGCCGCTGCTCAACAATGCCGCGAATACCATTGGTGATTATCTGTTTTGGCAAAATCATCTCGGCGATATTGCCCAGACGCCCCGCCCTATCGGCCAGGCTACGGACCACCTCAACGGCAAAAAAGGCGTTCCCCTCTGTTTCCTCTTGCAGGAGTGCCTGGATATCGGTGCGCTTGCCCGCTTCACCAAGCATGGCCGCACTCAAGTCAGCCATCGCCTCTGAGGATAACCGCTCCAGCGGAAAGTGGGTCATCTCTGTCACCAGGTTAGGTAAATCGGGGCGTTCATCGTTACGATAGGTCGCAAATATCAGCAATGGTCTATCATCAATCCGCCTTGTCAAATAGGGGAACGGCAGCAAGCTGACATCGGCCCAATGCACATCTTCGAGTATCAAAAGGATGGGTCTATCTAGCTGTTGGAAGAGCCGAGATAACGTGGTAAACAAACGCACCTGAGCGGCATTACTATTGAGTTCGGGGGCGGGATGGACTGGTCGTCCAATTAGCTGGGCAATGTCAGGAACCAAAGGCAACAGGATGCTGGCAGTCAAGTCCTCGATTTCGGTGAGTGCAATCACCAATTGACGAAGCAGCTCGCGCCATAACCCATAGGGCGTCGTGCTGTCATCAACGGTTTGACCACGCAACACAAAGAAGCCGGCCACCAGTGCCTGTGTCTGGAGTTCATCCATCAAACGGGTTTTGCCCACACCGCTTTCTCCGCCGATGAGCCACGCGGACCCGGTGCCAGACTGTGCTTGTTTTAAGGCGGTAAGTAAGTGTGCTTGCTCCTTTTCACGCCCGACAAAGGTAGCCGCTTGCAGATAGCTCTCACGCATGGCGGCGGTTTCTATCGGTATGGGTTGGTTCAATGACTCAGCCAACGCGGTCATCACATCTGTTGCAGAAGCAAACCGTTCTGTGACAGTCTTGGCAAGAAGCCGAGCCAAAATCGGCTGTACCCGTACCCCCACACCCGTCCAGTCCGGCTCTGCATCTAACACACGGTCGAGAAACGCATAATCAAAGGGTGCAAAGGGATGTTCATTCGTCAGCATTTGGTAGAACAGTACACCAACCGCATACAAATCAGCCATCCGACTATGCGCGTCCCCTTCAAACAATTCGGGGGCCATATACACAGGCGTTCCCGCTGAATTGGAGCCACGAAGTTGGTCATTCATGGACAGTCCAAAGTCCAACACGCGCATAGTTCCATCACTGACCAGCACATTGCCTGGCTTTAAATCGCGGTGCAGAACACCACGCTGGTGCAGATAGGCCAATGACTGCAATAGCTGCTGAATGAGTTCAATTTTATCCTCAAAAGACGACTCTTGGCCTGCATCCAGAAGGTTCTGTGATCTCGGCAGATAGGTCATCGTGAAGAAGGGTTGTCGCTCCTCATCAAACCCATAGTCGAGGACACTGATGATGTGTGGGTGACGCAGACCTGCCAAAATCTGAAATTCATGCGCCAAGGCCAAGCGTAAGTCATCTGCTGATGTCTTATGCTCTGATAGTTTGAGGACTCGCTTGAGCGCGACCACATCGCCCGTCAACCAGTCGGTGGCACGGTATACCTCGCCCATGCCACCCTGACCGAGCTTTTCGTGTAGTTGGTAACGATTATGAATTGTGTTATGCCGATTGATTGCATTCGTCATCATGAGGATAGTGTACCTGATGGGTAGATGAAAATCAAGCCGACAAATGGGGTATTACACGAAGAAAAAGCAGGCATGAGAAACTTTTTATTTTCATGCCTGCTTCATTATTTTATGGTTGGGTATTTTTGCTGGGACTCTACTTCCGCACTACTGGCAAGTAGACCGTCCAGATACCCGGTGCTTGATTCACCACCCCCATATCCATCAGCGGACGTGTGCCATCCGCCATCACCATTTCCAACACATAATGATGGTTGGCGTCAACATCCCCAGCGACATCCTCAAAGCGATAGCCGGCTCCGTTCGCAGACCCCTCTGCCAGAATCATCTGCTCATCGTTGGTCAGACGTACAGGCTCACCGCCCATATCATCCAGTCGCAACACATGGAATCCAATCAAGTCAGTCTCATCAGCAGTGGACCATGACAACACGACCATCTCGTTCTCAACATCAACCCCGCGGCTGCTCAACACGACATTGGTCGGTGCAAAGATGCGCACGGTATCGGTGACAGTATGTGTGTAGACTTGTGCCGTGTTGACCGTTGCGCTGTTGGGTAACGCCGTTGTGTCCAATCTCGCCGCAAACTCGACCACAACACCCCACACCTCACCGGGGTCAAAGTCTTCACCAAAGCCATTGGGTGCAGCTTGCGTCAGGTCACTCCACACAATCTGCCCGCTGTTGGCCGTTGTGTCCGATTCGGGCGTGGTGTGCAGACCAACATAAGTCAGATAGGCCGTGCTATAGGTGTCCGTCAATGGTAGCGTAGTCATAACCGTGTCGCCAGTGTTGGTGATGCGAATGGTAAAGGTCACGGTTTGCCCCGCAAGCACTGGGTCTGGCGTGTTGAGAATTTTCTCGACAGCGACCTCTGGCAGCCCTAGCGTGAAACCAAAGTCAAAGGTGTGGTCATTCTCACCCGCATTGCCCGTGGTGGCGTTGATGACGGCAAAGCCTGCAATGCTCTCAGTGGCATCCGAGTCCACACCATCCGGCAACGTTGTGCCTGAATTGGCATTGGGCGTTGTCAGCGTATAGGTGCTGACCTCGGTCTGGTTGAGGTCGATGCGAATGCTGTAGGCTGTGTTTGGCAGTAGCCCACCGACTGCACTGGCGGTTGGCACAACACCAATGTGTGCTGGCACTGTCACCGAGTAGATTGTGTTCAGACGTGGGTCAGTTTCATCAATAAAGTAGTACTCGCCTATGCCATCCGTGACCGCAGAGGCAACCTGTGTGCCGCCACTGTCATGCAAGGTCACAGTCACACTTGGAATCGCCTCTTCATCAGGGTCCTGAACCCCATCAGCGTCCTCATCAACCCACACATAGTTGCCGATTTCCAGCGGCGCAGCGGCGCAGATTAGCTCCAAATCGCCAATACCCGCCGCCTTGCCAAACGTACCTGTGTCAGTATTCCAGGTGCTACCAAAATAGAACTCGTAGCCACCAATGCGGGCGCCCGTGCTGTTATCCATGTAGTTAATCCCACCCGAGTAAAAACGGATTGGATTCCCGGTTGATTGCACAAGTTCACCGCTGCCATGCAAGAGGGCAAGACCGCCATTGGTGGGGTTGGCATGGTTTCCTTGATCATCGTTATAAAATTCATTGGCATCTGCTCGATAAGGACATGAGGACGTTCCTTCCAGAAAGTAAGTACCATTGACATTACACACGCGCAGTAGCTCACCTTGCGCCTCAATTTCATAGATCGTCGATGTGTTGCCTTCGCTATCCCAGTTTCTGAACCCGACTTGCAGGGCTGTGCGGTCTACAAACCCAAGGATGAGCGACCCATCCACATCAAATTCAATATCGACAAGCATGGGCGATGGGTGTCCGATGCGGCAGTCTATAGTGCCACAGGAAATATCTGCCCAACTATCTGTCCACGGGTTAAACATGTGCTTCTCGCGGGCGTAGTCTAGCGCAACTGGCCCATATTCAATGGCTGCGACACCGCTGTCAGGGTCGAGTTCAAAGACGGTTGCGCTGAGATCACTCGATGTGCCGCCAACCGCCTCTGCACTACAGACTGTGCCAATGTAGACCTTGCTGTTGTGATAGGTCAACGCAAAGGGTCGATGCTCGCCATTGGTACAGGCAACCAGTGCGGCATAATCAATCGTGTATGCAGTCACATCGCTGTTAGAAAGTTGCGTGTTGTTACTGCCATTGGTGAATAGCCCGGTCGATTTGGGATTACTCCCAATATCGAGCCGATAGATTTGCTTGTCATTGAGATTCACCAACCACAGCTGGCTCTGATCCTCAGAAAAATCGATATCGCCGATAGAGACCTTGCCCACCGCATCGAAGCCAAACTCATCTGTACTTGGCGCCGTAAAGTCTGCTGGAAGCGGCGATCCATTGAATGTACGCGGATCAACACCCGTATCAATGCCCAACGATTGAAGATCAATATAGGTAGTGGTGCTGATCGGGCCATTCATATCTGACACATAAATGCCGCCTGTTCCTAAACTGCCCAGCCCTGTATGGCGACGCAGGAACGCAGAGGAGAATAGATAGCCACTCGTGGTTTGATAGGCCAATCCCCACACTGTCCCTGTTGACTCCGCATTCGCAATTTTTGAGGGCGAGCGATAGGCTATATCTGGCGTACCAGAGTGGAAGTTCTGTATAGATGTGTATACACCATAGACAGACATGGCAAGTGTATCTAACGTACCCGCTGTGCCACCCGCTAATGGATCACCATTGACGAAACAGGAAAGCGCAACGTTCGGATTGTCACAGTAATCTGTTGGATTCTGCACAGCCACATCTGCACCACAGCTTGGAGCTGTGTGGAACTGTACGGTCGTACCATTGTTGCTGCCATTCATACCGCTCTGCGCCCAGCTTGGCAAGCCGCTGAACTCAAGCCGGATGTAGTCCGCCTCGGTGACGACCGCAGGGAAGATGGCGTCGAAATCGTAGGAGCCATCTGGATTGATGGTGGTCGTGGTGGCGTTGCCCGCACTGTCATAGGCTGTGACGGTGACGCCTTCAATCCAACCGATGTCATTGCTGTCAAAGACACCATCTGCGTCAAAGTCGCGGAAGATGTTACCACCCAAATCACCCGACCCAGCGTCACAGACATCATAGAAGCCAAAGTCTACGGACAGGTTGCCATTGGCATCGTCCGTATCAACCGTTTGGGTGGGTTCCGTGCGCACGGCAAGACCCACCTGCCCGCTCGTGATGTCCATACCGCTGGTGATGCCCACACCGTTGTCGTCAGAATCAACATCCGTATTGGGGTCGGCGGTATCGGCTGTGTCCGTACTCGAACGCCAGTCGTCAAGTGGCAGGGCTGACCCCGCTGCCCCCATGTTGCCGCTGGCGGGGATACGCACTTGGTAGTTGTTGTCCAGCAGCAGATCGCCATTGTCGTCACGTTCAAAACGGTAGAAACCACCGTTGGCCGTCGTCGTCGTTGAGATGGCATTTGTACCCGTACTGTCCAGTAGTTCGACCGTCACACCATCAATGCCATAGCTGTTCTCAATGCCATCAATCATGCCGTTGTCGTTGGCATCATACCAAACGCGGTTGCCCACGCTCACATGAGGCACAAACCCAAAGTCAACGGTCAGGTTCGAGTTGTCATCAGGATAGATAGGCGTCGTGCCATCCATCGCATTGGCCTCAGCTTCATCGTTCAAGGTATCAATGCCATCGCTCTCGCCCGTCGGTTCATCGTTGTGCATCAGCGCAATGGGCTGCGACGAGAAGAGGAAGCCAGCACTGCTATCAGCATAGCCATTGTCATCGTTGTCCGTGTTGTTATTCGGGTCAACCTGACCATCTACTTGGTCTACACCACTGGATGAGACGAAGTTTCCAAAGATGCGCTGATTGGTGGCTGTGTCTGGAATGCGCACCTGATACGTTCCCTCCACCAAACGCTCAAAGATATATTCGCCGTTGGCATCGGTCGTGGTTGTTGCCACCAGCGCACCACCGTTGTCATAGAGGCGAACCTCCACACCTGCAAAGGTGGTGTGAATATCACCTGCATCCGCTGTTTCATCGTTGTTGATGTCTTCCCAGAGCAAGCCACCGACACGCATCAAACAGCCCGGCCTCACACTCACATCCTGCGAGCGAATCGGCAGCAGAATTTCATCGACGCGCAGACCAGCAGTGTTAGTCCAGATGTCGTCACAGCTATAGTTGTTGACATCAAGCGCTAGGGTTATGCTGCCCATCGCATCGGGGGCAACGGTTCCAGACATGACTGCGTAGACTGCGGTCACATCTGCGGCTGTGGCTGGGCAGCTACCCCCGCCACCATTCTGCACCGTACCGCTAATGCCATCACACCATGTGTTGTCGGTCCATGTGCGCTCTGGATCACGCGAGACCATCACAGGCGGGTCGCTCGTGACCAAGACCGCTATCGCATTGGTGACGGTGATGAATTCAACTGTGCCGATAAAGTTCGACGCGGGTGTGCGGGCATCACCAGTGGTATTTGGCAACGAACTGCTCTGGTTAGGCGTATTCGATGGTGCTTCCGTCATCCCATCACCCACATAGGGCAGCACGTCCACAAAACGAATGTTGGTAAATTCTGTGTTGCCATCGTTGCTGATGGTCAGCGTGTAGGAGATATTCTGCTCATAATCAATGAGCTGACAGTTGGTTCCCCAATCGGCTGGTATAGGGTCTTCGGTTGGATGTTCGACACAGGGGCCAGCCAACTCGTGTAGGCTCTTGACAATCAGCCCCTCATCGGAGGCCAGCGGTAGGTAGGAGTAGGCGGCGGTGGTTACTGTTGCCGTGTAGGGCGTGACAGCACCTGACAAGCTGGATGTGCCAGCGTTCCAAGCCGCCAGTCCATCCTGGGTCGCATTGACGTAGTTCGCAAGTTGGGTTGGGTTATCTGCATTGGCGATAGCACCTTGGACCATCACCTCAATGATAACCTCTGAGGAGCCGTCCCCTGCTGTGGGCCAGCCACCCGGTAATGCCTGCGGCAAAAGTGGATCGCTATCGACCAGTGGGTCTGGCTCTGAGTATTGACATGTAACAACGTTGTCTGCTTCAGCACAGGTTGCGCCGCCCGTTGTCGGGATTTGCACAAAGCGTACAAACTGATAGTAGCTGGGCAGTGTGTCTGTGATTCTGACATTGGTTAACGCTTCTTGTTCCGCTCCTGTCACAGACGGGCGTATGGCGAACTGTACCAGTTGACCGTTGTCAGCAATGTCATTCAGTCCATCCACATTATATTTTTCGATGTTGAGTTGGGCACCAACAATTTTCGCCATTGCGCCTGAAGCATGTACCCACATGTTGGGTTGGCCGCCAGCCCAAGTTTCCCAAACACCAGCGTTATTGTCCCAATCTACATTGTCAGAGACATCCGTAAAGACGGTCCCGTCTGGGCCGATACTCGTGGCATCGTCGATAAAGGAGTTGGAACACCAGCCTGTCGTAGTCGTCGTCATATTGGTCGAGAGAATCCAGTCCCCCGAATCAAACGGTCGGCAGTCGGGTGCTGGGTCAGCTGTGTGGCCTTCAAAGAGGGCAAAGTCTGGCTCGCCACTCACGGGGTCTAGCTCGCCAAAGGCATGACCCATGAGGGCAAATAGCTCTGAGTCATCGACCTGAATGTTGATATCCTGCTTGACTTGAACTTGGAAAAGGACATCTTGAGCAAAATATCGAGCGTCATTTGAAGCGACATCGGGGTGCCGCATCTGACCCCAATAGACCCGCTCAGCGAGACGATAGCGAGCACGCGTGATGCCTTCGTAGATACCATCGCCCTGGTTCTCTGTATCAAAGACCGAAAGGTCACCGTTGAGACCATCGACCCAGCCCGCAGGTCCAGCATCGCCATTATTACAGGTAACGCCATCATGCTCTGCACCAAAGGCGGTGGCCCCGCCCACATTGGTGGCAGTCTGCAGAGGTGCATCGGTAAATTCAACAACAAAGTCAACTCCTCCACCACCCAAACGGCGATTGACATCCCACCATTGAGACATTGCGTGGCCTGCATATCCGTTGAAGCCATGCGCTAATGGGCCATAGTTGGCGTTGGGATTGGACTTTGGACAAATGGGGAAAGTAGGTCAAGAGAAATTTCCTAAAAAGGAAAAGATGTACGATAGTATCGTACATGAATATAAACGAAAACCAAGGCGAAAGCCAACAAAACTT
>JBCCFC010000113.1:0-16820 GCA_039029935.1 Chloroflexota bacterium | reverse complement strand
TGCAAAGTTCTGGTATATCGATGCAATTCTTGTTTGCCACGTTGGGTGCAGTGAGGACTCCGGTTCGTCAATGAGAATGAAACTATTTTTCATGAAGTCTGCGAGGTAAAGGGAAAAAGCCTTTGTGATTAACTGCTGTTGTCCACTGGATAGCTCTGAGATTGTTAACTCGTTTCCAAAACTATCTGTGAAATAAACTTCTTTGTTGCGATCAAGCTGTTTAAATTGAATTTGTAGATCAAAATCATAAAAAATAGACTCTAATCGTTTTTGAGTTTCGGTATATGCCTCGCTACTTTTTTTATCATGTTCATAGATTAGCTTATCTACAAAGCTAGTAATTTTATCTTTTGCCTTGGTTACCTCGTCAGTGCCTGTCCCAAAAATATATGATAATTTTCCAATCTCAAGAAATGGACTACCCTTACCATCATCTCGTACAATAGAGGGAGGATCTGTCTCGTCATTCTGTAATTCTATCCAACCGTCACCAATTGTATCTCCAGTCAGCAAAAAATTATGTAGAAACTCAAGTAATGTAGTTTTACCACTGCCGTTGATACCAGCAATAACAATCAAATTTTGTGTTTGCTCATTATTGGTGAAATCAATTTCAAAATCATGAAAAATTTTATAATCTTTAATATGTAATTTACGTACTTTCATTGGCCAATCACCCTTCCTAAATTCAACCAATTCAATGGTTCCAACGCCGCGCGTGTGGTCTGCATCACATCCAACGCAGAAAGTAGGTTGACTATGTTATTTCAGCTTATAGCTCTGCTCACTTGGCTGTCAAGACTTGTTTCTGGTCATCATCGGGGGCAAAGTGAATGCCTGTATGGAAATTGTCGTCGCCTGCATGAATGATTTAGAAGATAAAACTAAGGCAGTCAATTTTTACATATTGTAACATATCGACATTGATCTACTCTAAAGATGTAGATCGAGTGCCACCCTAAAGTGTGAAATTGGATAAACGGTAATCTAGGCGTTCTGTGGATATTGACGATTCGTGACCCAATGTCGAAATACATCCTTGGCAACCAGCGGATGAAACAAAGATGTCGGCGGCTTCATCAAGTTTTGGACGCTACTAAATGCCTCACGCAGGTTCCGGTTGGTGGAGATACCCATCAGCAGTTGGTTGATATACCAGTGGACCGCTCGTCTGGCAAGGGAGCGTTTGGGGGTATCCACATCAGGGAGCCAGTTGGCGTCGGCCCCCGTTGCCAACATCCACGCGGTTTCAGTAATCTTGGGGACAGCGCGCTGGAACTTTTGAGCAAGTCCATCCAGATTGCCATTCGCACGTGTTAAATGCTGCCCAAGTGTGTCGGCTGTGATGGCGGCAACCGACATGCCCTGTCCATAGATGGGATTGAAGCAGCAGACGGCATCGCCCACCACGACAAAGTGTTCGGGCCAGCGTTGTAAACGGTCAAAATGGCAGAGGCGATTCTGCGTTTGTCGATAGCCGATAATGTTGCCGACAGGGGTGGCGTCCTTGACTTGGGCATAAAACGCTGGATGGATAGACTCGGCAAAGGCCAGAAAGCCTGCTTCATCAGTGGGTGGATAGTCATGCAAATAGCTCGTCACCAGCACCATCCACACACCGTTTTCTTCGGCATAGATGAGACCCGCACGCGGGTAATGGGGTGCTTTGGACGGAATCAACATGCTCTTCCAATCGCGTTCAGTCCTATCTGGATTGCGTTCAGCGAGTCGATAGCGACGCCCAGCATAGCCAAGCCCCGCATTGATGGATGTTTCTTCGGGTGCGTCATAGCCAATTTTAGGCAACCATGTCGATGCTTTCGAGCTACGCCCACTGGCATCGACCACAAAATCAGCCAGCATTGTGCGCTGTGCGTTTGTATCACGGTCTTCAACCAGCACACCTGTAACCCTGTGCCCACTGTCATCCGTCTGCAATCCACAAACACGTGACCGCTCAACAAAGCTAATGCGCACATCTGCATATAAACGCTGACGAATGACCTGCTCAAACAAGAGACGACTACATGAATAAGAGGTGCGACCAGAGATATACCGATCCATCCAACGACTGTTGCTTATGCTCCAAACGAGCATATCCTGTGACAAGTCAACCTTGTGCGCACCCTTCGCCACCAAATCATCATGGATGCCAGGAAAGAGTGAGTCGGCAATCTGCGCGCCTCGTTCCAGCAAAATGTGAACTTGTCGATCCTGTGGCACACCCGGACGTGACGCTACACCATCGGGCAATTGATCACGCTCCAAAATCGTCACATAGTCAAAATGGTCTGCCAGCACCCGCGCCGTAAACATCCCCGCCAAGCTGCCGCCAATAACGAGTGCTGTACGCTTGTGTTGAGTTGAATTACTCATCATTATTCTCCAAGTTGAAAGGTTGAAAAGCTGAAGAGTTGAAGAGTTGAAGAATTCACAAACTATCAACTCATCACTCATCACTCATCACTCATCACTTTTCACTCATCACTCATCACTCATCACTCATCACTCTTCGATTTCCTCTGGCGAATCAATCCTTCCTGTACAACAGAAGCAACTAGTCTTCCATCCTGTGTAAAAATATTGCCACGATTAAAACCACGTGCATTGGACGCGCTGGGGCTATCCAGCGCATAGAGCAGCCATTCATCCATGCGGAAATCACGATGAAACCACATTGCGTGGTCAAGACTGGCAACCTGCATCCGTTCACGCTTGATTTCACTGCGATGGGGCAATAGTGATGTCGAGAGCAAGTTGTAGTCAGACGCATAGGCCAACACGGCGCGATGCATGGCCTTGTCTGCTGGCGTTTCATAAGGCATGGCACCACGCGCACGAATCCACACATGCTGCATTGGTTGTTGATCGATGGGGTTGCTGTTGTCATACCGTTCCACACGTCGAAATTCAATCGGACGCATGGCTCGCCGGATGTTTTCGGCAGATCGCTCCTCGTCTCTATTTTCGCGCTTTTCCTCACGAATCTTGGTCAGTTCCACGTCATCAATCAGCGAATCAGGTGGCGGCACATTAATCATCGAAATCTGGTGGTCAAATCCCTCTTCTTCCAGTTGAAATGATGCTGACATATTAAAGATTGCGCGCCCTTTTTGGATGGCAACGACACGACGCGTGGTGAAGGTCCCACCATCGCGGATTGTATCCACTTCATAGACAATGGGGCGCGTCACATCACCGGGCAAAATAAAATAGCCATGCAATGAATGCACAAAACGGTCTTCTGGTACAGTGTTGATGGCCGCGTTTAGTGCCTGAGCCAATACCTGTCCGCCAAAGGCACGCTGCCCCACAATGTTACGGCTCTCGCCCCGATAGATTGTCTCTTCGATTGGTTCTGTTTGAATTAGTTGTAATAGTTCGTCAATTTTTTCCATTATTTATCTCGCAATGGTTGAAAAGTTGAAAGGTTGAAGGGTGGAAAGATTGAAAGGGTGGAAAGGTTGAAAGGGTTGAAGAATTGAAGAGTTGAAGAGTTGAAGGGTTGAAGAATTGAAGAGTTGAAAGGTTGAAGAGTTGCATGATTATGAATTTGACATACAATGTACGTTATCAATCTACTTCAACTTTCCACCTTTCAACTTTTCAACCCTTCAACCTTTCAACTTTTCAACCTTTATAGGAGAAACCAGTATGCATATTTTATATATTGGTGGCACAGGCCAAATTTCATTTGACTGTATCCACGAATCGATCAAGGCTGGACACGAAGTAACCGTTTACAATCGCGGCAATAACAATGCGGGATTGCCTGCCGAATGCAATTTCATCCAAGGTGATATCCACGATGATGACGCTTATTTTAAGCTGGCTGACCACAATTTTGATGTTGTCTGCCAATTTCATCTATTTACACCTGATGAAATTCAACGTGATATCGACCTTTTCACAGGGCATTGTGACCAGTATGTGTTCATTTCCAGTGCATCGGCCTATCAAAAACCTGTGCGCCATCATATAATCACAGAAGACGTGCCGCTCATCAATCCGTATTGGCAGTACAGCGACAACAAAGCACAGATGGAAGCACTGCTGCAAAACCAATCTGGTCTGCCCTATACCATTGTGCGCCCTAGCCACACAAGCCGCAGCAAGCTTACCACAGCGATGGGTGACGGTGATGTAATTGCCCATCGCATGTTGGCGGGGAAACCTGTGATTGTGCCGGGGGATGGCACAAGTCTGTGGACCATTACCTATAGCACTGACTTTGCACCACCCTTTGTCAAGTTACTTGGCAATGATGGCGCGCTCAATGACCATTTCCATCTGACCAGCGACAACGCCTATATGTGGAATGAAATTTACGCCGCCATTGCCCGTGCCTTGAGTATCGAGGGTGAGCCAACGTTGGCACACATCCCCACAGATACATTGGTGCGCTACAATCCAGCATGGGTTGGGCCACTGTTAGGGGACAAAACGTGGTCGGTGGTCTTTGACAACAGCAAGATTAAGTCGGTTGTTGGCGACTTCACTTGTGACACCTCACTGGATGAGTTCAATCAGCGGATTATGCCCTATTTCCACGAACGAGCTGCATCGTTTGAGACGAATGCTGAGTATGAAGCGTTGGTGGATCGTATTATTACGGAACAGGGTGCGTTGGGTTCGTAGGGTTCAACAGTTTGGCAATCTGTTCTACAATTTTTACCTTTGCCATGTGATGAGTATAATAGTCGTCGGTAATCGGTGAGCTAGGTAATCAGTGGTTCGTAGATTGGTCGTCAATCACCAAATACCAATCTATCTATAGAGTCCCCTGAAAAAAGTCCGACTTCTGTAAAATTTGCTGATGCCTACCACTGGTAAGAAGTCGGACTTTTGGGGTATTTGACCCTTTTTTCAGCAGAGTCTCTATATACTTTCTAAAAAGGCGTAATCCGAGTCACTCAGTGACAGCCGTTCAAGCAAATCCGGCCGGTTGTTGCGTGTGCGCAGCAGGGCTTGCTCGCGACGCCACTTGTCGATATTGGCGTGATGTCCGCTCAGTAGCACATCGGGGACAGTCTCATTGCGGAACGTGGCAGGACGGGTATAGTGGGGACCTTCGAGCAGTCCATCCAACCCAGGTGAGTGGCTATCTTGGTCTGCGCTTAACTTATAGCCCAATACACCGGGAATCAGTCGGGCGACGGCATCAACAACAACCATCGCCGCCAGTTCGCCACCGCTGATGACGAAATCGCCAAGGCTAATCTCACGGTCAACAAGCTGGGTGCGGACACGCTCATCGACACCCTCGTAGCGACCACAGATAATAGCAAGGCGTTTGTATTGACTTAGTTCAGCAACCAAGGATTGGTTAAGGGGTTGTCCTTGAGGTGACATCAACAATACAGACGTGTCTTTAGGTTTAGGTTCTGACACACGTTGGTCAGCGTTCCACGCAGGCAGTGGAAGGGCGATGCCTGTCTCGGTGGTATGGATTGCACTCTCTGCCGTTGGTTCTGCGCTTGCCTGTTCACCATGTTGTGCAGCTTGCCATTCGGCCAATGTCCAACGGGGTGGATGGGACAATACGGTTTCAACCGCACGTGTAATCGGCTCTGGTTTCATCACCATGCCACCACCGCCACCATAGGGTGTGTCATCACAGAGGCGATGACGGTCGGTGGTAAAATCACGGATATTATGCAGCGACATGCTGAGGTGCGAGCGCTCTAGGGCGCGTTTGAGGATACTTTCGGAAAATGGTCCCGCAAACATTTGTGGGAATAAGGTAAATATATCGAAGTGAATAGCATTCATCAATTCAGCAAAACCTTTCAACAATTGATTCAACGGTTGGACACAGCACTTGATCCGTTTGAAACAGCGCGCCAAGATGCGTTAACACAGCTACAGCCTTATTTGAGCCGTTTCCAGTCCAAAAACGCAAGAAACGCACAAAGCCTGCCACTAGGCAGTAGCAACAACCTAGATACTGTCAGCAGTTCTATTGTATCACAGCCTGATGCGAATACTGATGTGACCAGTGAGTTAGCGTATCATCACACATCGCAACTCCATTTTACAGCACCCAATGACCAGCCCATTCGTGTCGCTACCCCCGATAATCAAACTCAATACCAGCAGCCGACAATCTCGGCGACAACAGTGGGTTCCCGCTTTGCATCACCGCCAGGGCAACCAGCCCGTCATCCGCAGCCTCAAAACCCACAGCCTCAGAACCCGCAGCCTCAAAACCCGCAGCCTCAGAACCCACAGCCTCAAAACCTACAGCCTCAAAACCCACAGCCAGCCCAACAAACGTATACATCACCAGCCCAAAGCTATCAAGTCGGATTATATTTTGAATCGCCACGGAAACGATTCTGGGTCCGTTTACAGACACAAGTGCATGCGCTCATGCATGTTAAGAATTGGGTTCCTGCGCTTCGTGGATTAAGCCAAAGAACGGCACAGGGCATTTCCATTGCTTTTTCACAAGGTGTTTCGACCAATTGGGGAAGACGGCTCATTAAAGTTGCGGTTGTGCTTCTACTAATTTTGTTCATTCGTTGGTCGCTGCTATTACCTCAACGCATCAACTCGATTGCAGCACTGACCATTGACGATTTGGAATCGACTCGAATCGCTGTGATGGGCGAGAAACTGGCGGTTGTCAATCCACGCAATGCCAGCCTAGAGAAAGATTTGGCCGTCTTGGCGCAACCGCTGCTCAACCAAGATGGTGACGAGAATGCACAGGTGATTCTCGAAAGTGAGTTGATTCTGGTTCCGACTGTTCGAGCAACCCCAGATGCATCAGAGTCGGTTGAGGAAAATAACAAAGAACAGGCACAAACAGTCGCACAGGCACAGGGGGATAGCCAGCCTGTAGGACTCATCGAGCCTGACGTGTCTGTAAATTCTCTCGCTCAAAGTAATGACGAAACTGTTGATGAGGGGACAATTCTGCTCCCTGGTGTTGGCGAGGTGGAAATTGGGGATTTGTTTGCTGCGTTGGACACGGACAGCGGACCGCTAGTTGCGGATACCATTCAGGAAACCGAAGGGGAGCAAATTCAAGTAGCGAATATTCAGGCAGGTGTTGCCAATGGTGCGCCAATCAATGGCGGATTTGGATCAAGTCTGGCAAACAACTTGCCCCGACTCCAGTTTGTGCCCTTTGATGGCGTCCGTCTTGGCTCTACGCCGACACCACCTTTACCAACCCCAACTCCGACGCCAACCCTACCACCACGTCCAATTGAGCGCGGTAGCCTCTGGTCCGCCTTCCAACCCCGCCCTGCCGTTGAGAATGACCACTTCTGGATTGAGCGTCCCTTTGGCCCATCTGCGGGCATCCAACTGGCGAGTCCCAGCTATCAGTTTGGCTCCACAGCAGGCAACCGCTATCGTCCACATCATGGCATCGACATCTCCAACCCGCTGGGGACACCAATTTTGGCAGGCACAACGGGTGAGGTCATTCACGCAGGCATGGACGACCCGCAGTTGCTTGGTCCATACAATCGCTTTTACGGCAATACCGTCGTCATCCGGCTGGATAGACGCTTGCCTGTCGCCGGGGGTGAAGTGGATGTATTGGTCCTTTATGGCCACTTGAGCGAGGTCTATGCACAAGTTGGGCAGCGCGTCGAACCAGGGGATGTTGTCGGCACGGTCGGCATGACGGGTATTGCCATCGGCCCCCATCTGCATGTTGAGGTGCGTATTGGGGGTAACACCTATCAGGATAGCGTCAACCCCTATTTGTGGTTACGGCCATTGAATGACAGCGGTGCAGTGGCCGTGCGTTTGCTCACGGCAGAGGGGCGTACATGGTCGGGCGCACGGGTGTCAATTGCGCGCTTTGTCGGCGGGCGCGCCGTGTGGGGTCGCCAAATTGAAACCTATCTGGACAACGAAAATCTCAGCCCTGATCCGGCATGGGGTGAAAATGGTGCGATGGGCAGCGTGCCGCCAGGACAGTATTATCTGATTGGGAATGTCAATGGCGAGCGGTTTGCGGCGGAGTTTGTGGTGAATCCGGGACAGACAACGTTTGTGGAGATACGGACGCAGCAGTAAACATGTGAAGAACATCAGTCTTTCTTGATTGACAAATTACATAAAATAACCTATACTGACAGACATGGAATCATCAACAACGCACGAATCGCAAACACCAAATCAACAACCAAATGATGAACAATCTTTGGACAAAATACTTTGGCATCCTCTGTGGTATAAATTGTTGACGCCCGTGTTGACGCCTGAAGACATTATTGTGCAGCAAGAGGTTCTTGCCTCCGTCGAGCCACCAAAAATTGATCAGCTATTTTTGCGCAATAAGGGTGATTACTGGAATGAACGTCAACGCGCGGTGCTGCCGGATGGGGTACGAGATCGTCATGTCAAGCATCATCTGTTTGAAATCAAGATGCGGCAATCGCTCACGGAAGATAGCCTACAACAGGCATTGGTCTATGATTATCTCTATCGTCAAAAGCAATCTCTCGCACGTGATGCAATCCAAACGTATGTGGTTTGCTCAATAACACCTCAAAAGGCTCGATTGCAAGCAATGGGGTTTGAAGAAGGTGAATATCCGGGCGTGTATGTGCATAAAGGAGCAGTATTAAAACGATTTGTGTTGATTGTGTTAAATCAATTGCGGGATGAACCACACAATATCTATTTTCGTGCCTTTGCAAGTCGAAAAAATATACGAACATCAGCCTTTAGCCGCCTTAGACAAATTTCGCAGAAAGTTTTTAACGAGATTTGGGATGTACTGTTTGCCTTACAAAAGGCATATGAGATAGAGGAGATTGATATGCAGTTTAATTTAACAGCTGAAAGTCTCATGGAAATGGGGCAAGAGATGATTCACTTGATTCCTGTTGAAAAACGTTTAGAAGGCTTAACACCAGAAGAACAATTGCTAGGTCTAACACCAGAAGAACAATTGCTAGGTCTAACACCAGAAGAGCAATTGCTAGGTCTAACACCAGAGGAGCGTTTCATTGGCCTCAAACCGGAAGAACGTTTTGCAGGTCTTGAACCCGAGCAGGTTCCAGATATGCTCAATCCGAAAAATATTGAGGCCATGTTTGGGCCAGAGATTCTGCGGCAAGTGACAAAAATATTTATGGAGCCACAACAAATTGAATCTAGCGTAGATCAAGATGAGAATGATCGCCATAGCAAAACACAAGCATAAAATGAAAACTGGAATGCAAACAACACCAAACCTAATTTTCCACAATGCCAAAATCTACACGGTTAACCAAGAACAGCCGTGGACGCAGGCCGTCGCCATCCGCAAACATCGCATCATAGCCGTAGGTGACGATGCCGATATCTTGGCTCTTGCAGACGACGATACGCAGTTGATTGACCTTGGCGGTCAGCTAATGTTACCGGGACTTTGCGACGCCCACATCCACTTCTTAGAATGGTGTCTCAGTCAACAGGATGTCTTGCTCGACGATTGTACGAGTAGGGCCGAGATGATGGCGCGTATTGCCGAGCGGTCGGCCAACTCTGCGGATGATGTGTGGATTTTGGGCAAGGGATGGAATGAAAGCCGCTGGGGAGAGACGGAATTCCCGACGGCTGATGATATTGATCAAGTCACAGGACCCAACCAGCCTGCGATTTTCTGGCGGAGTGATATGCATGGCGCAGTCGCCAACCGTGCGGCCTTACGCGCGGCGGGCATTACGGCAGATACACCGGACCCAGAAGGCGGTGTCATCGACCGTGATGCGCAGGGCGAACCCAACGGCATCCTGCGTGAACTGGCCTTGAGTTTGATTGCGAAACACTTGCCTGAGCCGACGGTGGATGAGATTGACCGTGCCATGAAAATGGGTATGGCAATGCTCCACAGCATGGGCATCACGGCCATCCATGACCAACGTATGAAAAATGAGGATGATGGTCCCGCCTGTCTTGCAGCGTATCAACGTCTACGGCGCGCCAAGGAACTTCACCTGCGAGTCAACACCAATGTGGCCGCACTCAATCTGCCCAATGTCGTGGCACTGGGTCTGCATACGGGCTTTGGCAACGACTACCTACGTCTCGGTCATGTCAAGGTCTTCACCGATGGCAGCCTGGGCAGCCGTACTGCACTCATGCTCGAACCTTTTGAGAAGCTCTCGTCGGATGAAGAGGATAACTATGGTGTCTACCTGACACCGCCAGAGCAGATGGCACAGGAATTTCGTCAAGCCACGGAGTCAGGCTTTCCCATCAGTGTCCATGCCATTGGCGATGGGGCCAACCGTCTCTGTCTTGACATCTTTGAAGAACTCGCCGCCGCTGGCCTGCAACCAACCATCCCCCACCGCATCGAACACGCCCAAACTGTACATCCTGATGACCTCGCCCGTTTCCGTGACCTCGACATCACGGCCAGCGTCCAGCCCATCCACGTCACCGATGACATGGACACCGCCGATCTGCTACTGGGTGACCGTGCTGCCCACATGTACAACTTCCGCACATTGACCGACATGGGTGTACTGCTGGCTTTGGGAAGCGATGGCCCTGTGGCGAATGTCAATCCATATTTGGGCATTCACGCCGCTGTATGTCGTCAACGTGTAGAGCGCATGGATCAGGCTCCTTGGTATGGGGATGAACGACTGACGATGGCCGAAACGATTGCTGGGTATACGCTCGATGCGGCCAAGGCTGCGGGGTGGAATTCGGTGATTGGGAGTATCGAGGTTGGCAAGCGCGCCGATTTGGTGGTCCTGGATCGGAATCTATTTGAGTTTGAAAATGTAGAAACGCAAGCATTGTCTGGCGATGAAATTGCAGGGACCAAGGTCGTAATGACGGTGTTTGATGGGGCGATTGTTTATCGGGGATAGGCGCATAATCTTACTCTGACGCCAGTTCAAAACGAAGCATGTCGATGCCCTCCGCGTCATTGGGCGCAGAAATGATCAGATAGCCAATCATAATGTCCTGAAAATAGACAATATTGATGATTCTGTCAGGATTGATAATAAGCCACCGTCCTTGAACAAACTGCTCTTTGGCGTGACGCCCATACCTCTGATCGGTGATCTCCATCATGGAGATATCCAACTTCCGGTCAAGCAAATTCATAACCAAGTCCTCTAATTCAAACTGCTGAATTGGCTTGGTTTTGCCCATAATTTTTTCGTCAGCAACGATATGATCAAAATAGTAATCGAGCACCTCTATCGTATCATCATCGCGGATAAATTTCTGTTTGAGCGTCATTAGCGCGCTTGATTTTTTGCTTTTTAGTTTTTTTCGTGGCATAGGTATGACTCCTTGTTTACCTTCTTTTTGTTCATGAACGCATATCATAGAGCGTCCTGTCTGGCACTGTCCGTAACTCAACTATAAATCATCAAATTTGGCAACGCCTCACGCAACATTCAGCGGTAATCGTCGTGATTTGATAGTTCGACCCCGTACTGGCTCCCAGCTTATCGAGCAGATACGGCGTTGGCATCATCGCACACAGACGTTTATAAGCATACTTAGCCTAGCACACAAAGGTCGTTATGACGGTGTGTGATGGGGATATTGTGTACCGGACATAATCATAGTGAGGTTCAGGACGCGAATAGCTTCAAATGCTAACTGCCCCGAAGGTTGCCATTGGAGAAAGTAGGTCGATGTTTTGATGTCACGTAACAATCCTAAGACAACCAAATCCGCAGGTGAATAACGTTCAGTTTGACTCCGAATATCATGCATTTCAAACGCAACATCACTTGCTTCAAGGTCCCGTATAATTTCGACTTCAAATGCATAGCCTCTGGCAAAACTCTGCCACCAATAGACACAATAGGCCATCAGAAAGTAGCTCTGTGAAAGACCTTTGACCAGCAAACCCAAGCGCTCTAATGTTGGTGCAATTTGCCTCGCAAACTGTGCGGTCAGTGCTGGACTCTGTGTGGATACATCTGGCAACGTAAGTTAAGTAGCTGGCTCAGATATAAATCAGAAAAGGCTTGGTCAATTTCACTATCATAGACTTGGCGAAAGGTACGAGTCCGACCATGTACTTGAACAGTAGATTTACCCAGTAAATCAATTGCCTCGAAAAGTGTCTGTCTCATGGTTCTAGAGAGACTTCGATCATCGGCGAGATAACGGGTAAATTATAGTGCCCCCCATTGTCCAAATCATCTGTTATGATGAGGATGGCAACCGAGCTTGTAAGAATCCATTATGGTTGATTGTCGTGGGGGAGCGTCGTGATGAGTTGACACTCAAGCATTTCGTTAAACTATTTCTCAAAAGTCCAATCATCAACTCATAGGATGTAAGGGGTCTTGTCTATATAAAGATAGCCGCCTTCAATCAAACGGCGAAATGTCGGTGTACTTGGATGTATCGGTTTTGTCATAAAACGCCCTCCCTCATCAATCATGTTTCGACTGGCTCAATCTGCACAGAACATATTACCGACAGTATACCACAGACACAAGCAAACGACAGGGGATTCTTAACGCTTCGCTTTGGTTAATCATTCTTCATATTGGCTTTAACACGCGCCACAATGTCATCCCATTCCTCAGTACCATGAAAGATTTTTAAAGGAGGGAGACTCTCTAAATCAAACAGGTCATCCCACCCGAACTCAATGGCTTTATGTAAGTGGCTTAGTGCCTTTTCGCTTTGTCCCAATCCGGCCCAGGCTGCACCAGAGAGAAAATGACCATACCTGGGGCCATCTTCTAAATCAAATAGAGATTCACACACATCGAGTACGTTTTGAAATCTGTTTTCGTCTAGGTGCTGATAGGCGAGTGTACCCCGATACGCCATCTCGCCAAATAGTATCAAATTTTGATTGTAGGTGTGACTGCGTTGTAGCCCGTGTTTTTCGGCCATATGGACAGAGGCAGTGTTATATGAGACAACGTCCCAATGAATGTCTGTTAGACCGTGGGAAAGACCGTATTGAATGGTTGCGCCAGACGTTGCCATGCTCAACCCCTTGCGACGATAGTTGGGTTTGGTAAACAGCCCAATATCACCGCGTGTGCCAACAATTACATCGATCATGGACCAAGAAACACAGCAAGAATCGTGCAACGCAACAAACCCAAAGGCCGCCTCATCTGGGATGCTACTACTTCTGCGCAGTTCCAAAACATTTTGCACGTCTTTTGGTAATTCACCTTGCGTGGCTTCTCGAAGCGATTCATCCATAAAGCGGATAGAAAACCCATTTGGTGTCGCTGGCGGTGCGTTGAATTGAGCGGCATTGGCTATATACAGAAAACGGGGTGTGGCAATGGGTAGACGCTGGGCCACAAGTGTTTCCAACACCGTTTCCCACTCTGTGATTGGCGCAAAAAAGAGCAGTGAGTTTGCGTTTTCGCTGATAAACTGTTTGGAGGCCAAGGCGACCCGGAGTGCTTGCGTAAAGGCAAGATTTGTTGGAGCACCGCCTAGATAACACCAGTTGCCATCCTTGATGACCATTGCAGAGCGGGGGTGTTCGGGATGATCGACAATCACTTTGCCCGGATATTTCCCCGCCAAAATGCCTGCACAAAAAAGATGTGGGTTGGCTTGACCATCAAATAGTTGTTGTACTCTGGAATAAAGCTGAGGTGATAATTCATGAAGCGTCATAATATTCTCACTAAACTAAAAGTTTACTCACAATTGATTCAAAGTGAATGGCGAAATACAGAAGGATTGAGAGATTGGCAAATGCAAGAGAGGGTAACAGCCAAAGGGCGACTGCGAGCGTACCTTCATGCAGATAAATAAGCAGCAGCGAGAGGGCGACACCGATATAGAGATCAATCCCGATCTGTCGCCCCCAATGAAATCGACTGATTTTTACAGCCGTTTTGAACAAGTTCTCTTTCGTGCTGCAATAGATGCTGTAGATGAGAAAAGCGAGATAGACAAGCCAAATCGCTATTTTTGCAAAGGCCATCGGGCCATTGAAGACAAAGATGTCCGGATGCCAGTTGAAGGCGAGTGCCAGCAACGCAAATAGGGCATAGACTCCCCATGCCATGATGTTTAAACGCATATTCTCATTCCTTATATTGCCACCGTACCGAGTGAGATATCAAACACAGTGATCTCCCTCCCTTAACCGTCATGTCCTGTCCGCAGTTCGTGCATCGGCCAACCTGCGGTAGCCGCAATCGACAAAGCAGGTTCCATGACACCATATGCAAGGTCTGTGCAAACAACAAAATTACAGGGTAAGCCGTTGCCAATCGGATGGTTGAGCATCGTTGGGGTGAGATAGCTGTTGAGCGGATGCGGTGTCAGACGACCAGCGGCAAACGCCTGATCTGCTTCACGCAGCAACCCCAACGCCTCCAACGATGGACACGGCATCGTTAGACCATTGCTCGATTCTTGCGCAAGACGCAACCGTTCCGTAGCCACATCGGGCGGAAATTGGTCCAGTGTTGAGTGTCCGTTTTCTGGGATGCCGCCATCCAAAAAGATGAGGCGTTCTAGTAAATGCGCATAACGGTCGGCTACGACGCCAGCGATGTTGCCGCCGAAACTATGGCCTACCAAAATGACATTGTGCAATCGTTCAAACACGAGGTGTTGGTAGACATCCTGCACAAAGGTTTCAAAGTCAACCGATTGATCGAGCAAATGTGCGCGTTCGCCCAACCCCGTTAACGTCGGCACAAAAACGCTATGCCCACGTGCGCGTAGCAAATCGGCGACCAGTGACCAGCACCAGCCCCCATGCCACGCACCATGCAGCAAGACAATGTTGAGTGGTGTATTTTGCATCATTTTTATCAGAAGAATTATGCTGCATATAAAAGACATAATGATATATGTGTGATGCTAGAGATGCTCTAAAATGCGCTTTTTTTCAAGCCTGCTTTAGCAAGCTGCGCCTATGAGCATGGGATTGAAATCCCATGACTCTGACACGAGCCTGCTTCAGCAAGCTGCGCCTATGAGCATGGGGTTTCAATCCTATGACTTCATCAAAATGGACTTTACCTGTGCAGCCGCCTCTTGCGCCCGCTTTTCAATCTCATTGTCTGGCAATGTGCTTAACGGATGAGTAATCACCACTGGCGTTAAATCGGTCATACCCAACGCCTCACGTTGGACACTCGCCTCGTGTACAAACTCATTGGTCACAATCATGGCGGTCGGGACACCAGATTCCTCTAAAGAAACGCTGTCATGCGTACAGCACGACGTACAAGACCCTCAATCGCCAATCGCGGTGAGGACTACGTCGTTTTCTGCGGCAATCTGGGCAATCAATTCAGGTGCAGCGTTCTTGGAGAAACTCTCTTTCTGGTAAAAATTGATGCTCGCAAACGTTGTCTCTTGTGACAAGAGCGAGACCGTTTGGCGTAAGAGTTGGCCGCCATTCCATTTTGTATTATCCAACACCCCCAGCCGCAGATTGGCTAATGCGGTTGGGCGAGGGGCGATAGGTTTGGCCTCCGCCTCTACGTGACCACGCGGATCATAGACGATTTGTCCAGTTTGTAATTGAATTGAAGTCATTGCTTTCGTTGTCCTTATAAAAGTTGTCCGTTCATGTAAACTTAAGGGGTGACAGGTAAGTCTGTAATCGGTAATCGGTAATCGTGTACTGACATACCGATTACCTTTCTTTACAGCCAACATGTACCATCGACACAGATCGGTCCAGAGCTAGGTGGTTTCCCATCAATCGTGCGTAACACCGGATTGGTCATATGCCCCCATCCTGGAAGAAATGCAGAAAATCGACCTGCTTCCCCACCAGCGACAAAGAGGTGGATGTCATCTGGGCGCGGCACGATGGGGATACGAGCGTCAGCCTCGCGTTTGTACCATCGTGGTAAATTGCGATTGTAGATTTTCCCGTAGCGATGGTTAAAGCTGATTTCGCCAAACGTATTTTTCGTGTTCATCCAGAGATAGCTACGCACATCATTGCGCGTCCAGCCATATTTGGCAATGGTCGCCGCATGTTCAGGCCCAATCACCACTGCACAGGAGCCGCTGCTCACCGCATTATTGTGGGCAATGGTACTCATTGACGAGACGATGCTGTCTAAAATCCCTTGGGGATCATCGGCAACGTGATTGGTCACGCTATGGGGCGGCTCGACCCCAATGGCAAACACGGTACTGTCTTCTGGCTCATAGCCCTGTTCCACATGATAGGGTGCCCAAGGGCTGGCCTCTTCATTTTCAGCGATACAAAACGTGTATTTGCCGGGATGTCCGAGTGTGCTTTTATCCAGATCACCGGGCCACCCACCACCGACATTTAATAGCATCAACCGAATCGCCCGCCCAATCGTTGCATTCGCTCGATTGCCAGAGCCGAAGACATTATGCCCCGCATTCATGCCAATCTCCTGCCGAATGGGACCATTCACGACCACCAGCGGGGCGACCATGTGTGTTGTTGCTTGGATACCATTGAGATTAAAATGTGCATCACACATCGCCAACATTGCAGCACGCACTACAGGCGCATACTCCGGTTTGCAACCCGCCAATACCATATTGATGGCTAAAACTTCCCTTGTCAACGTCCCCCAGCGCGGTGGAACCTTGGTTTCAACCTTTTCCGGCTTCCCGCCTAAGTGCTTAATCATTGCCACAATCTTCTCTGGCGTTGGTGGGACGACGGGCAAGCCATCGGTCCACCCTTGTTCATAGTACCATTCAACGAGGTCCATCTGGTCCGTTTTTTCTTCTATCATCAAGTGTCACCTATTAAAAATATGATCGTTGTTGAACTGATTCGCCACGCTATTCTGGATATCACTGTTCACGATGCGGATACGTTTTACTGACATGCCCCTAAATACTCAACTTTGATGTGACTGACCGATGCATAACTA
>JBCCFC010000112.1:0-16872 GCA_039029935.1 Chloroflexota bacterium | reverse complement strand
TGAGTTTTTCAAATTCATTAAAGGCATATGGAAATTTTAACATGCTATTTCTCTACCTATCTCTAATTCCTGCCATAAATCTCACCCTCTCTTGTCCAGCGCATCATCACAGACCAACTGCCGATTGGCATAGTCACACGCAATGGCTTGGCTCTGATGCAGGAGGACCGGGTGTTGCTTGATGATGTCCGCTGGTAGGTGTACAATGAATGTTTGTCGGTCATGGATATGTCCTTTCAATGTTGTGGGAACACGTAACGGTTACAGTACCCATTCCAGTACCCATTCCAGTACCCATTCACAAGTATCTTAGCGTAACCAGACAGTTTGAGCAAAGAAGACGCCTAACAATTAGATGGAGGTCTCACTGGCCGAGAAAGTATCGCGACAGGGAGATTGGCCCAATGGATACCTTGAAACATCACGCTATATGTAAAATCGGTTTTACGTAGGCACGTACGTACTCACATTAGCCAACTCGACGACTTCAACTCTTCCACCCTTCAACTCTTCCACCCTTCAACTCTTCCACCCTTCAACTTTTCAACCCTTCCCTAAACAAAGACGACAAAAATGTCTGAGAGGCATTGCCGATTCTGCAAGATACGTCGTTTGTCGCAGGAAATTTGCATCAAATTTAGGGCAAAAAATGTTGATTTTTCCATCAAACGACTGTGGTCATTCTGGTTCCCTTTCGAGTATGCTATAGGTAGACAGAAACAATGATGGATTTTATGATCAATCATTATAATCGAGTTGTATTCTATTTATGGTCTATAGATGATAGTTAGAATGCAGCGAAAACCTGTAGGTGTACCATATGCATCAGATGACGACTGAGAAGATACCATCTCAAGGAGCCATCAATATGCCATTTTCTAAACTCATACCTTCGCTTGATGTCAAAGATGTTGACGAATCAATTGACTTTTACACAGATGCACTCGGTTTTGCCGTGTCAGACAAATTGACATGGGATGGTGAAACGGGTTGGGCCTTGTTGCAGGCAGGAGATGTCTCCATAATGCTGAATATCAAGGAAAAATCACGCCGCCGTTCAAGCAGAGCCGCTGCCAAAAGTAAATCAAGCAAATCCAAAGGTACCAATCGCATGGGTATCTTTTTCTTTTGTGCTGAAAACTTGGATGAGCTTCACCAAGAGTTGAGTACAAAAGGCTACAGTGTGTCGGGGCTTATGTCCACGCAACCAGGGAGCAAAGAATTCTATGTCAGTGATCCAGATGGATATATCTGCTGGTTTACGCATAAGTATAACGGTAATGGCAATGGGTTACACCATTAGCCTCCCCTGTGTAATGAATAACTGACTTTAGACAGAATTGAGAAAACTAAGTGAAGGTGTATAGCTGAAAAGCCGTGCAATCCAAAAAGAGCAGTGATCACAATCACTGCTCTTTTTTATTTCTCTACAAGATAAATACCAAAGACGAGTTTGACGTATTTGATAGTAATTCATATTATGGTTTGTGAGACTTAACTAAGATTGAGGTGACTTTGACGAGAAAAAGCGACGGATTATTGACAACATAAAAATAAGAATACTGACGACTTTGGACGCTGAAATTCGTCCCCAAAGCATGTCATAATGAGCGCAAGTTGTGAACCAAATCACAACAAAGCAAAAAATAATTGTTGCTCATTGAGGGAACATGCATGTCTCATCTCGGTAGTTCACACTAACAAGATGAGGGTTAACCTAACTTGATGAGCCTCTAACACCCAAGTGGAGGTTAATCACTTATGTTGAGCAATGTTAATACATCTGTCCGTCGTTTTTTTGTTGGTTTGGCGTTGGCCTTGAGTTTGGTTGGTGCTGCGAGTGTTGCTATTCCGGCGATTGAGAGTGAGGTTGCCCAAGAACCTGTTGAGAACTTGATTGCCCGGGGACAAGACGACTGGGGTGGCTAATTACATCTAAAAACACACCTAATATAATTTAGCATAAAAATTGCCTTGAAAGTAACCGTTGCATCTTTCTAACGTTACTTTCAAGGTGTTCATTTATTTTTTCAATATTTCCTCTAACTCCAATAGCCTGTTTTTAATTTTTTCAACAAGCTCAAAGCTGAGAGGTGGATTCTGGCTTTGCTCGATAGTGTTTTTTGTCTTCTGTAAAATCTCCCACTCTTGTAGATAGCTTCCTTTTACTTGATATACTATACTTACATCATATCCAACTTCAACAAATGACCATTCCATATTAAAAGAATCGTATATATCTAATGCACAATTAAAATTCTCTATAGCATCATCTAGTTTGTTTTGCATTTGATATGCAATTGCGATACCCGTAAGTGCTTTTGCCCACTGTTGTTTATTTCCAGACTTACGTAATACGGGTTCGATTGCCAAAAGATGAGTAAGGGCCTTATTAGGCTGTTCTAAATCAAGGTAAATATTACTTAAGTTTAGTTGGTAAATCCTAGCGTTTTTTTTGTCGCCATAGTTGTTTAGCGTGGCGATTGATCGTTCATAGGAGGAAATTGCCTCCATGTGTTTACCTTGGTCACGTAACGTAGGGCCTAGGTTTGACTCGGCGAGTGCAATTTGATGCTCATCCTCTGTTTTAAACCATAATTCAAGAGATGCACGCAATTCTCTTTCCGCTGAGGACAAGTCGGCTTCGACTGTATGGAAAAGAACGCCTTGCAAAAAATGGTAATGAGCCAAAACCCGAATTTTCAATTCTGATTCTAAATCTTCATTGATCAAAATTGACCATACGTGTTGCAATAGCAGACGCGTTACGCTAGCCTTTCCTTGACGCCACAAAGTACGCGCTTGGTAGACTAATGCGTTAGCTCGTTGCAGTTCATTCTTGCAATCAGAATAAAGTGTTGCAGCCTTTTCATATTCGGTTTCTGCTTGTTCATATTTACCCATTGAGCGCAGTAGATGTCCTCGTTGCAGCCGTAAATACGCTTCTGCATCTGTCTTTTTGACAGATTGACTACGTTCAATTCCTCTATGAAGGAACCGATGCCAATCGACAATATAACCTATATCTGATTGCTCGATTTTGGGAGACAATTCTTGAAATAAACGATGCGCACAAGACCATGTATCGGGATGATTTAAAGAGCGATGCAAGACCTGAAACCCACGATTCAGGTCACGTTGGTCCAAACGACGCGGGCCATAACGCCGAATATGTTGGATTGTACGCTCTGTTTTATTTTCGATTAATCTCTGATCGCTCAACATCTGTCACCCTCTTCATCAATAATCATATCCAATAGCTAAACCGATAGCTAAACTCACCGATTCTCCAAAAATGTTTTTGTCAAACTGTGAATCGTATAAAGACCTGATTCATGTAGGCTGCCTGGGTGATAGTTAACCAAGTTGTTCATCACCAGTAATTCAAGCGCATCAATGGTTTCTGCTCGCGCCAATTCATTGGTAAACATAATCTCATCAAATGTCTCTCCCTCATCTGGAACAAGCAAAAATGACCGGAGTACTTGTTGGTTGGTTGGGTCAAGGGAATTCCAAATATCTTCATAGATATATTGGTACATAGCACTGATGGTTGTGCCTGCACTTTCCTTGAGGGCTGTTAAGACAACATCTAAAGACATTTTCTCTAGTTGTCCCACAACGAGTTGCAAAGCTAGCGGGTTCCCACCGACATGCTGATAAATAGGTTGGAGTTCGTCATCGTGTGCATGAAGAATTGTGTCAATGTTCATTTGATGGGCTTTATATCGGATTAATTCGAGTGAAGAGGATTCATCAAGTTCTTTGACTGCGTAATTATATATACGGTGTGTCCCGTGAAAATGTAACCGAGAGGTTAATAAGAACTTTGAGGGAGAAGCGAATTGCTGTAGGTGGGCAATGAGCTTTTGTTGTTCCGGTCGTGTACGGATTGTCTCCAAATTATCAAGCACGATGAGATGGGGCATATCTTTGAGCCGTTCCTCAAGTATATGGGCGACTTTCTCAATTGAAAACGGCATCGGCATCGCATCTTGTCCCAGCAATTGTGTAGCTAGGTTCTCAATCAAGTCCGCCACGTTATCAAGTGGGTTTTCAATGGCTGTAATTTCGTTAAACGGCGCAAAAAATGATTTTCGAGCACTGACCCAACCAAAGTCATCAAATGTATTTGTTGCTATCATCTCTCGGATGCTCACATCGGCAAGGGTTGTTTTACCTAAACCACCAACCCCTTCAAGTAAGATGACGTCGGATGAGTTACTCTCAGTCAGCAGCGAACTGATTTGATCAACATAAGGTTGAATGCCAAAGATACGGTTATAGGTTTGTGGTTCTAAACGTGCAAACCATTCTTGATGCAGTTGCTGATCTTGGTGGCTATCCCAACCATTGAGTATTCGTGTCAATGCCGCAATAGCAGGTGCCTTCTTACGATAAAATGATGATTCACTGATCTTCAAATCGTCAACGACAAGTTTATGCACTGGTTTATTGTTGAGAAAACGTCCTTTCAACAATTTAGCATAGTCGCCCTGATCTTCTGGTGAGTCGTCCGATATATCGGCTAATTGCTCTATGGCCTCGCCGACAATTTGTTTGAGATAGATGTACGCGGGTTCATTGGGATTAGCGTTGTACAATGCCTGATAACGTGCCAACTCCTTGATGCTGGCTGGAATATTCCCTTGCTCACGTCGACAGACTTCCAATACTGTTTCAATATCCTTATTGTCAAAATACATCAGCCCTCTCACTCCTTCATTTCTACAACACGATTTGGTTCAGAATTTGTATATAACTATCATAAGCAAAAACAGAAGTCTTTTTTCCAATTTTATTAGTGAAGAAAAGATGATAATTACTTCAGCCCTGTCACGGTGGGCGGTTTTTGGGAGTTTTTTGGGAGTTTTTTATAGAAAGATGAGAGGTCACAAATGCCCAAACTATGATATGCTTTATTTCAAGGTAGAGAATCTAGGCGGGTAGACCCTATCGTTAGAAATACACTCTCTACCTAATGGTCGTAGTGAGTGATGGGGTCCCTAGATCCATCGCTTGCATCTTTATAGCAAGCGTTGCTTCATGGATTCTCTCTTTTCAAATACCTCGTTATCATAATTTGCGTTTTATTGGCGCAAATTCATTAAAAAGGAGGAATAGACTAATTGTTATGATGTCTATTCCTCCTTTTTACTTGACTTGACAATTACGTTATAGTACCTCAAATTCTATCATATAATAACAATTTATTGAAAAATATAATAAATTCCAAAATAAAATGAAAAACAGTTGAACCAGTATAGAATGGTTCAACTGTTTTTTCGTTTTATTGGTCAAAAAAAGACCATTAGACCATAGAATTTCATTTTTGACATTTCTGTCACGTAAGCACCAATCAAATATCATAATTCTGAATGATCAAAATACAAAAAAACCTGTTATCATTAGGTGATGACAGGATATCTATCGAAAGTTACATTTCGATGGACACCATACAACACACAGAGGCACAACCATAGATGATACGATTTCGATTTGGGGGATTGATGGCTAAAGAGCGAGTGGGTCCGTTTGAGGTTGGTTCAATCATCAATGTGGAGATTACACGAATTTTACCCATTGGGGTGCGTGTGAAGCTGCCCAATGGACATCAGGGGTTGATTCGAGATCGAGAGATTGGCTGGGCGAACAGTGCGAACGGTAGGGCGAATAGCCAGCCAAAAACGGTCAACTATCTTCAAAAAACGCACAAGCCCAGTAAACAATCCCTGAAGCAGGCGCTCAAAGTCGGTGAGAGACGAAAGGCATTGGTCCTCAATAATAACCTACAGACGCTAGAATTGAGTCTGCGGTTGGCGGAGTCGGATCCGTGGGAAGTGCTTGAGGAGCACTATCAAAAAGACCAAATTGTGTCCGGTGTTATTACAAACGTTGTTCACTTTGGTGTCTTTGTGGAGTTGGAACCAGCCGTGACAGGATTGCTTCACATCACACAGATTCCGTTCTCCGGTCATTTAGACGAGCGGTTCTGGATTGGCGATCATGTGCGTGTCTTGGTTGACACGATTGATGTACAGCGGCGGCGCATTGGGTTAAGCTTGATGGGGCTACGACAACGCCAGCGACAAGTCTTCGCTCCTGCCTCTTATGCAAAAACAGAGACTCAGGTTGCCTCTGTTCTTTCGTCCACACAGGATAACATAAATCTCTATACCGTTGAAGTTGCAGTTCAACAAACTGGCTATACCCATTCATCAGTCAGTTCTCCACTTGCGGTGGTTGTCATTGAAGACGATAGTGAGCAGAATAAAGCGACCTGTCGTTGGTTTCAGCAGGCGGGTCATCAGGTTACTAATGCCTTTACAGGCGTTGATGGCCTTGCCTTAATCGAGCAACACAAGCCAGATTTGGTTGTGACCGATGTGCGGCTTCCGGAGATGGATGGCATTGGCGTTGTGCAGAATGCGATCAAACAACGTCCGCAGACCCACTTTGTATTGACCACAGATTGGGCAACCGCCGATGAGCGGTGTGATGATTTGGATGCATTGGCAGAGAAAGGGGCCACCCTGCTGGTCAAGCCACTATTACCCGAAGACTTCACAGAGATGTTACAGGCATTCTTTGATCAACGCACCCAACGTCATCCACGACGCTTGGGCGAAGAGCCAGTTGAGTATAGAGTCAGCAACATTGACGATTCTGCCAAGAACGAGCATTCTATCAATCAACCATCTGTCTATAGTGCGAACCCCACACAGCGATTTCAGGAGTCGGCACGATCAACAGTCACGGGACCAAAGACCAACTCGTCAGGGACCAAAGCAGGTCCTAGTACGCAGTCCGAACATGATATCCACCAATTAACCACGGCACTCCGACAATTTACACACGCATCCAGAGTGATTGTGTTTAAAGTTGATAGTTATCAACGTCAAGTGACATTACTATCAGAGACCCGAACCGCTAGTTACAAAACCGACGTGCTGTCAGATTTGATTCACAGCCCCGTGCGCGATGTAGCCGAAGACCAACTCATGGTCAAAATTCCCAACATACAGCAGGCCGAGGCGTACACAAAATATCTCAAGCCATTGCTTGATTTCCAAGCGTGTATGGGTGTGCCTGTCCTCAATGACTTACAGCACTGCTATGCGCTGTTTGTCTTTTGGGCGCAACCTGTGAGCTTCTCGTCCAGTGTCGAGTATATGGTAGAGAGTACAGCGCGGGCGGTTGGGGCTGCGATTGAAAAGCAACAACACTATGAGCATATTGCCGAAATGCAACGGCTTGCGTTGATGGGTCATCTTTCGCGCGCGCTAGTCCATGAGGTTAACCACCATCTTAGCCCAATTAATTTTACACTGGATACACTGGGCGAGGCCATGAAGGAGTTGAATGAGTTACTGCAAAAGGACAGTCCATCAAACGCGGACATGGTTGCCGATGTCTTGGACGAGGCCAATGAGCTAATCGGGCAATTGAATCAAAGCACACGTAATTTGACGCGAACGTCGCGCATGTTTGGGCGGGTAACGGTGCAGGATCAAGAGGGGATGGTACGGATTGACGAAACCGTGCGGACGGCGATAGAGTTGGTGCGTGATCTGGCTGACCGCAGTAAAATTCGGCTTCATTTGGTCCCGCCAGAACGGCTGTTGATGACACGTATGAAGGCCAGCCAGCTACAGCAGATTGTCCTCAACGTGCTGCTCAATGCCATTCAACATATTGCCATTTTTGCTGAGGAGCAGGGTCCACAGGTGAGTGGTGGGCAGATCGAGATTACATTGCAGACAAGTAATCGGTCAAACAATCGGCACGGCTTGCAAGGGGCCAATGGCGAGACAGTCATCCAAATCGAAATTGGCGACGATGGTCCGGGCATTCATCGTTCGTTATGGGAGCAGATTTTTGAGCTTGGCTTTACCACTAGACAGGGTGAAGGCAGCGGGATGGGGCTGTACATTTCTCGGCAATTGGTTGAAAATGTGGGTGGTCGGATCTATATTAAGCAGAGTGAAATCTTTTCGGGGAGCAGGGTGGTGATTGAGCTGCCGATTTTGTTATGATTGGGGCAGAACTTACTTCTAGGAAGGGGGCATGAATACTCTAGTATGTCGAGTCGTCTGTCTTCCGTTCCTGGAAGTGTTAGAGTAAGGGAAAAACCACATGAAAACACATATCTTACTGATCGACGATGATCCCATCTATTGCAAACAATTGGCACGGCGATTGCGGCGTGAAGATCATGGGCGCACCTATGCGGTTGAATTCACCTCGGACCCGATGCAGGCACAGGATTTGGCGGCAGCAGCGGAAACACCATTCCATATCTTCCTTATTGATCATCGTCTGGGTCCCGAAATTGATGGAATTGAGTTAATGGCACAGCTCAAACAGGCCAACCCCTATGCGGAGGCGATTATATTGACGGGTTATGATGATGCTGAGATCGGGATGCGCGCCTATGAAACGGGGGCGTATGGGTATCTGCATAAACCGTTTTTAATCAACGAGCTTGTGTGGCGGCTGGACAGTATTCGCGGTGTGCAAATTCTTCAAGAAATTGCTCAGGAGACACAGCAGGCGATGTCGCTTAAAGAAGTTGCAGATGTCATTACGCGGGGCAGTGTCGAGCTCGGATTTGAACGAGCGCGGCTGTATAGCATAGACAAGAATAAGCAGTGTCTGGTGCCATTGAGCCAAGTCGGGAGTGAGGCGTTCAGCGAAACATTGTTGCAAGGTGAGGATGCCGTCTATCCTATTGCCGAAAACCCCTATGCACAACAGACACTTGCCGCCGAAGATGCAGTCTTTTTTCAACCGCAGCAGTATGGATTGACTCCTTTAGAAAAGGCAATGGATGCTGAGGTTTTTCCACGCCCAGTGGGGCAGTGGGCAAGCATGGCCTTACGTGATAAAGAAGGGTGTCTGGCCCTGTTGGCACTGGACAACTATACATTTGAGCGGCCTATCCATGTGGAACGGCGACGACTTTTACGGCTTTTCTCGCACCAAGCCTCAGCCGCGTTGAGTCGCGCCAAGCGCTATGAGGCTGAATATCTTGCAAACCAAGCCTCTGAAATGGTGCGCCGTATCTCGCATCAGGTCCAAAGCATCGACCACCACCAAAATGGTGCCGCCAGTGTTCATCGATTATTGAGTACCATTCATGCCGAATTGGTAGGGACGCTTGGTGGTGGCAACTACCACGTTGTACTCAAAGAGAAGGAGAGTCCACTTTGGATTAATGAACGCCTGTGGGTCGATAACCATGCCATGCCAAATCCGCAATGGCGTCGGCTGGATGATCAAAGCCTGACCAGCCATTTAGTGAAGACAGCAGCCCCCCTGTTTCTATCATCGCATAGTGAGATTGTGGCCTATGGCAATGCCCATCAGCTTGACCTGAGTGAGTTGGCAGAGACTCATGCGTGGATGGGAACGCCATTGATGAGTGGTGGGCGCACGATTGGCGCAATTATTGTAGAACGCGGCTGTTCTATGGTAAAGTCAACCCTATGCTCGCGACAAAAACGCGCTTACGCGACGAAAAACACCTCAAACTACACGCAAACCCAATATAAACTCTTTCGTGAGGTTGCCAACCAGCTAACGGGATTGATTCAGACAAGTTGGTTGCATGAACTCGAAAGTAAGCGCACCAAACAACTACAGTTGATTCAGCATGTCAGCCAACAACTTCTGATTTTGGCAGAGCAGAGAGATGATTGGTTATGGCACGCTGTTCTCACCGCGATTACAGCCGGGTATGGGTTTGGCTTTGACCGTGCTGTGCTCTTTATGCTAGAGCAAGAGGGGACGAACTATACACTCTGTGGTCATATGGGGATTGGTCATTTTGATTGGTCGAATGCAGAGCAGGATTGGAAAACAGATGTCGAAGAGGGTATGCATTTTGATCTTTACCTGCAAAAGCTACAGTCTGGGCGTGTCAATCAGACAGCGGTTGAGCAATTTGTGAAGGGTTGGCAGATTGATATTACGGGCAGAGATAGTGCGATGATGGAGGTAATTCACTATAAACGGGCTGTCCATGTCAGCAAACAGGCGGCGAAGACACGACTCCCCCAAACATTTATTGAAAAATTTGGTCAAACCGAGTATGCGCTGGTCCCCGTTCGTGCAGGAGAAGAGTTGCTGGGCGTCGTCATCATGGATAATATCTGGGAAAAAGAGCCACAGGAGATTGGGACACTCCAACATATTGACCGACTGACCGACCAAGCAGGGCTGATCTACCAAAACGTTCAAACTAGCCGGACGCAGACAGAGATGATGGAGCATATGCCCAAAATCTTAGCAAATGCAGCATATAAACCAGTCCAGAAAACCTTGCACGAGATTTGCCAAGAACTACAAGCGGCAACACAGGCAGATATCGTCACGATTTGCCCACTCCAGAAAGATGGGAAAGGTGAGTTATTTTTTGATTTCGAGCAAGGGGCGTGGCTTGGTGTTGACGACCAGCGGCCACTAGGGTATGAGTTAGGATATGAATATCATGTGGGGAATTTTACAAAAAATATTTTGGAATCGAACACGCTTGCCATTAACGATATTCATCAACATACAGGGTCGTATGGAGGGGTTGCCCTCCGTAAACATCCGCTTTTTCGAGCACAGGATATCCGTGCCTTCATCGGTGCGCCTATTCGCGGCGTTTTGAATCCAGATAAAATTCTGGGGATACTTTTTATCAACTACCGAACACCGCAAAACTTTAATGTGCAACAGATTCGTCTGGTGCGAAATTTTGCACAGATGGCGGCGGTGACGCTTCGTTATAAAACCGATTTAACCCAAGTCCATGCAGCCAAGCAGGAAGCCGAGGCGCAGTTACAGTCGAGCCGTGAGGAGCTAGATTTACTGAGTACGCTTCAGGACCGAGCGCTGACCAATGTCAATGAAGAAGATTTGATCACAACATTGCTCTATACAACGCGAAAACTTCTGACGTCGATCCCTGTTCATTGTGAAATTTCGCTCAAAGCTTGGCGTGTGGTTGTCGATTTGGAGACAAAGCCGATTGAATATCGTCGTGACTATTGGCTAGAGATCGATTCTGAAACGATTCAACGCCGGAGTACGACCGATATCTATCGTGGGTTGAGTGGGCAGGCATGGCAAACAGGGCAGACAATTTTTGCCCATAATGTGAGAGAGCCAGCCTATGAGCATTTTTATGATCGGGGATTTGGCACAGTGCGAGAGATTGATGTGCCGATTAAGAACACCAGTCGCGAGGTGATTGGTGTGCTAACAGTTGAGTCGCCTGTGGATTGCGCGGCGAACCATACACTGACACAGCAACATGTCGCCATGTTGGGGCGGCTGGCAGATACAGTGGCGCAGGCATTGGACAATGTGCGTAGACAACGACAACTACAACAGATGCAGGAAACTGCGCGTAAAATTACGGAACCGTCTGATTTGAACGACACACTAAAACAGGTTGCAATTGCCATCCGCCATACCATGCCAGAGCTATCAGCGATGGCACTTTGGTATAAGCATCCAGAGACAGAGGAGATATTATGTGGCAGTGCGTTTGGTCTGCCGGATGCATGTGGATGGACACAGGGCAACATCGAACCCAATTTTCAAGAGGCCGTTCATGCTGTGCTTGCAGGACAGTGCATTTCATATGCAAAAACGCCTCATGAGTGTCCGGTGGTTCAACGATTTAAACCGCAATGGCTTCCACAGGCTGCTTCGGTTGCGCTTTTCCCCCTTTTGGTGCAGCGACAGGAGGTGGGTGTGATGTGTTTCATTTATGAACAACCACACCACTTCCGAGAAGAGGAGCAAACGCGGCTGGATATGTTGGCGCGCTTTGTGGCATCCAGTGTGCATGATTCGTTGTTGCTGGAACAACGGACCAAGGAGCGGGGTCGTCACGAGGCGGCGGTTGAGATTGCCGACACTATTGCGGGCAATCTCAACATGGAAGAGACACTGCATCGAATATTGGATAAATTACAAGATTTGTTTCCCGATGCCGTCGCCAGCATCGAGCTATATAATGAGGATTTTCATCATCTGGAGTTTGTACCCGGTGTTGAAGAATTTTACCCTATCGACCACCCTGACTATTTGGACTATCAACCAATTCCTGTCAATCATGCGTCGATGACGGGTTCGCTGACAACGCTTAGTCTTGAACAAGGTCGAAAATTGCTGTGTAATCAGGGGGATGTCTGTCGTTCTCATTTTTATTACAAAGATCGCGCACGGTCCGAGGGTACGCCGTTTCCGGCGCATCTACACGCCACCTATCTGCCCTTGATTCGGCGGACCAAATCACAATTTACGATTACCCTTTATAGTGAGGAACCCAGCATCAACAGCTTGCTGGGCGTTTTGGTTTTGGAAAGCGAGGAGCCGAATCGGTTCTCGCGTGATGACGAGTTGACTATTTGGGGAATCGCCAAGCAGATTCGCTTTGCCCTTGAGCGCGACTTTCTGACCAACTCACTGCGGCGTAAAGATACGATTGCGACGGCAACAGCATGGGCCGCAGAGATTGCCCATGACATCAACCGGCAGATTGGGTTTATTCGTAATTACACCTATTGGCTCAAAGATGAGCCTGCCCTTTCGGAGGAGGGTCGTATCTATCTCAACGACATTGAGACTGCGGCCAAAACGTTGGCTGGTGTCATGGCGCAGACCAAAAATGACCCAGAGCAGTTTGAGACGATTGACATTGAACCCTTTATTCAATCAAACACACAGGAGATTATCGAGCGGCGCGCGCCAGAAACACAGCTCACGTTTGAATTTGATGCTACTGGTGTTGAAATCCAGGCCCACCCCTTTGCGCTCACCCGTATTATGCGAGGACTTATCCATAATGCGTTGGAGGCGACCAAAACCAAGCCCGAAACAAAAATCACGATCCGCACCAAGGTGGTTGAGAATGGCTATCTGGAATTACAGATTCAAGACAACGGTGTGGGAATTTCCGACATGACCATTCGGCGGACCTTGTTTAGCGCACCGATTTCAACGCGGGAAAATAGCAGCGAACGTGGCTACGGGCTGCTCTTTGCCAGCAGCGAAATCGAACGTATGAAAGGCAAAATTCGCCTATTACCATATGTACCCGATGAGGGTGCAACATTTTCAATTACTATACCTATTTCAGGTCATTCCACAGAAGTAATGATCCCATAGGGTTATGAGGTGGTGAGGGGGCAATGGTTAATTTTTACAAAAAGCTGCCATTGCCCCCTCACTACCTCATAATTCTATACGAAACATCAATTGAGTATTTGATTTGTGGAATCGCCTCAAACATCAAAACCTGAAGGGACAAAGGATGAGATGAGCCATGCATCGAGCTGCAATCGAAAACCATGCACTTGTCGCCGTCGTGTTTTAATCGTTGACAATGACCCAATCTATCGCAACATGCATCAGATAAATGTCGAAAAATGGGGATTATATCCAATCATTGCAGAAGGGAGGGGAGATGAACTATTAGAGAACGCAGTTGCGTTAGCCTATCAATATCGCTGCCATGTGGCGATTGTGGATATGCGTCTGCGTGATGATGACGACCGCAATGACCGTAGCGGGTTAGAGCTTGTGTCGAGA
Source organism: Chloroflexota bacterium (assembly GCA_039029935.1). GTDB lineage: Bacteria > Chloroflexota > Anaerolineae > Caldilineales > Caldilineaceae. The sequence goes on along the minus strand of JBCCFC010000112.1, from coordinate 3,282 downwards.
CTAGGACCAACCCGCGCCATTATTGTCACAGCCTATGGCGACCGCCAGACCACGCGTGAGGCTCTGCGTGAGCAAAAAGCGTGGGACATGATTGGCAAGGAGGAAGGTCCCCAAGAGCTTCACGAGCGTATCCAGTCTGCATTGGGCGATATGTGTAACGACTATATTCATATTCAATGGCCTGATGGCGTGAATGTGGATACCAATGAAATGGATGAGATCATTGGCCGTCTTGCTATCAAAGATGCCCATGCCGATACACGTGACAAAGCTGTGAACGGAAAGCTCAACTGGTCACGGATCATGTATGAACAGGCACAGTTGCTGTTGTATCGACTGTACACTGATGTGGAACAGTCCAGTTCTGCGCGCGTGACGGAAATTCAGCTAGAGCTCATTGATGACGGTTCGCGCTCGTCGAGTTATGCACGATCACAGCAAAAAACAACCACGCGCTCCATTGTCTTTATTGCCCATGCCAAATCAGTGGATGGGTTTTGGCAAGTGCCCAATATCGTCAAGTTCACCTCGGTTGACAATGTAGAGAATGAAACCTACGCTTATTACCAATATGCGCATCGACTGCTCAGTTCAGACCATCGCACTCATATCCAAGATAGCAGCGATGTCCAGACATTGTGGGATTTGGGTGCAATTCGCTACACGAATTTAGGGATGAATGATCGTCGCCTGTTGAGCCACTGCTTTGAGGACTTTGCCTATCCAACCGAACGGCTCTGTGAGGCAGTCACGTCGCTCTTTATAAAAACATTGCGCAATTGGTATCAAGCACCTAGCAGTCTGTCCTCTTTGGTATTGTATGACCATTATCGCGACATGTTGCCAAAGTTGGAGCGGCTTGATACCTATCAGCAAAAAGGCGAACGCATCCAGCTTGACTCGTTGCCATTTGCCCTGCCCAACCCCGTGCGCTGGGCCAAAGAGCATCGTCATCAGAGCCGTTTCACCACACGATGGGATGTACCCACACACGGTGATTTGCACCTTGGCAATGTCTTTGTCGATAGCTTTGAGCAGACACGGCTGATTGATTTTGAACGCACAGGGCCGGGGCATGTCCTGCGTGACTTTACCGAGCTTGAGGTCAGCACGCTGTTGCGTTTTTTGAGTTTTGCGCCAGAGGAGTTCCCCCTGGCGGTCAAGTTGGGCATTGCACTGTTGCAGCCCGACAGTTTTATTGAACCCATGCCCGAGATAAATTTGACCAAGCCAACAACACCCGAGTTACTCCAACGTATTGAGCGAGTTTATCGTATCATCGGTCACTTACGAATGCTCATCCCCCAAGTCACAGATGTACAAAACATCGAAGAATACTACTGGGCATTATTTATGGAAACACTCCATTCGGTGTTGCGTAACTATACAAAATGGACGGATCAGGCTGAGGCTCAACGTGCGGAGGCATGGTCGATGCTGATGGCAGCAATGCTCTGTGAGCGGCTTGATTGCCTCTATGCAGATAGACCTTGGCCACCATCGGCTTGGTTGGGTACTATAGACAGGTAGTCAGCTAGTCAGCTACTTAGCTAGTCAGCCTGTCAGCTACCCAGCAACTCAGCTTGCCAGCTTGTAAGCTTATCGGCCTGAAATGCTGAAATGCTGACTAGCTGACTAGCTGACTCGTTAAAATGCTATTAAAAATAAGAAAAGGAAGTTAGTAATGTCAGAAATCGGACCATCACACCCCCACACGTATCGAAAGGAGTTAGTAGCCCCGCTCTTTGAGTTGATTAAAGCCTATGAATCCTGTGTGATTATCGGTGCGGCTAGCATGGGCAAATCGAGACTCATTCAATTTATTTTACGCCCCGACATCCAACAACATTATATGAGCGATGAAGCTCAACGACACCTGTTGATTTGGGTTGATTGCAACCGTATGAATCAGGCTGGCAACGACTGGTCACTCTATGAGTTGATTCTCACCGGGTTGACCGAATCGATTGGAGACATGCCTGCGCATGTGTCTGTACGTGAAAGGTTATTGGCATTGCGTAAAGAGCTGATTCTTGAACCCAATGCGCTCTATGCTCAACGCACCCTTGAGCTTGCCGTCCATATGTTGATTCGTGAACACAATCTACAACTTTGTATTATCCTGGATGAATTTGATGATTCGTACAAAAAGCTCCCTGCTCAAGCGTTAGCCAATCTCCGTGCGCTACGTGATATGCATAAATATAAGTTGAGCTATACGCTTTTTATGCGTGATCACCCCGCCAATTTACGCTCTACTGAGGAGAAGGATGTTGAAGGCTTTTATGAAAAAATTTCGCGTTCTGTGTTGGGGTTAACGCCTTATAACAAAGATGACACGATACGGATTATTGACCAAATTGCAGAACGACGCCATAGCACAATCCCACTGACAACAGAGACGAAGGATACGCTGGTTTGTTTAAGTGGTGGGCATCCCGGTTTGCTGGAAAATTTGATGGACAGTTTGATTCGTTCACAGCCAATGGGGATGACATGGGAAGAGTGGCTTCAGGACCAGCCAAACCTTGAACAGGAATGTGACCGCATCTGGTTGGGTCTACGCCCCGAAGAGCAGCAGACGCTCAATCACATTGCCAATGATATTTCCACAGGCTTTCGTGAGCGTGATTTGCTCTTGACCAAAGGACTAATCAAGAGTGCGGGGGAGCGTGAGTATGCGATCTTTTCACCCATTTTTCATCAGTATGCCGCCAATAAATATCCAGTGCAATCGGAACAAGATAAACAACAAGTGCGCGTGGATACACAGGCCGGACTTGTGTACATCAACAACCAACAAACTGAGCCACTGACGCCAAAAGAGTATAGCTTGCTCGAAGCACTTTACGAACATGCGGGGGAAATTTGTTCGTCCGAATTGTTGATTAAACGGCTCTATCCAGAGCATGAGCAACTGCATGTCAATGAGAATAATATTACGACATTGATTCGTCGTATTCGCAAGAAGATTGAACCCAATTCGAGTCGTCCGCAGTATTTGGTGAACGTGAAGGGGCGGGGGTATCGGTTGGTGGTTTCACCGGGTGGGTAGGTCGGTATTTATTCACCGAATACGGTTTATGGACCATACGACGACCAACATCAACCTTCGGGGGGGTGACGTCGAATTCATGACAATATTCAGAGCATTCGTAGTCGCCTCTCGAAGGTTGGGCTACTCATATCAGATATTGTTAAATAAATAAACAAATAAAAGAGCACCAATTATCCAATTTGATTGGGTAATTGGCGCTCAAAAAGCACAAAAAGTTCAATCCG
>JBCCFC010000111.1:0-16890 GCA_039029935.1 Chloroflexota bacterium | reverse complement strand
CCTACGTTATTCTTAGTTTTGAAATCAAATAAGTCATACACCGTTCACTACATTTTTACCATTGACGAAATACAAATCAGCAATCATTGCAACAAACACTGTCAATTTCAGTTGAGGACACCTGACAGGTTACTGAAAGGAAATTGACGCATTTGTTGAGGTACACTTAGGCTCAGGGGATTATTTCTATTCGTTTGTCCAACAGGACATATACGCTCACCGTATGGAACACAGTTTTGCGAAATAATCTTCCCTTTATGAGATAGAAATTAAGAACAGTTAAAAGAAGTCATTGAAAGATAAATTGGAAGTAATTAAGTGTTGCTAATTATGATTAAAAAACAGTATATTTCCTTGGTTTTAATATCTTGTCTCTTTCTGAATGGATGCCAAGCGGTCCTACCTATAGACACCTTGGTTCAATCTGGTACACTTCAGCACCACGCAGCCCTTCGTAATGACGCTCTTTCTGTGCCTACACTCTCACTGCCCAAGACAGCACAAACCAAGACAGCACAAACCAAGTCAACACAAACCAAGACAGCACAAACCAAGACAGCACAAGATATGCAAACAACGCCTTTGAGTGAGCAACTTGCTGGTGCTATCCAAAAAGACCTATCCGCACACTATCCAATTATTGTGCAGTTGCACCGCACACACGGTGTAGATGCTGCTGTGGAAGCAAACATCGCCTCGTTGGGTGGGCTTTTTGGTAAAAATTTGCCTATCATCAATGGGTTTTCAGCCGAGATGAGTGGTGAAGCCATCCTCGCATTCGCAACAGAACCCGGTGTACGCTTTATTACTGCTGATCAATTTGTCTCTGCCGCAATGCTAGCCACAATGCCAGCCACAGTGCCCGAACAGCGTGTCTCTCTACAAGCAATACCAGAGCAAGTAGCTGCGCCCAACATCGCTGTACCAGCAGGTTCACATCAAATTTTTTCGACACGAATTTCAAGCGGCACGGATGATGCCGAACAGTACAAACGCAATGGCTTAATGTATGTTGATAGCAGTGACATTGAGCTAATTCGGGACTACAAACGCCAAGTCGTTGGTTTGCGTTTTCAGAATGTAACCATCCCACAAGGCGCAACCATTCACAATGCAACAATTGAATTTGAGGCGGACGAGACTCGTGGCAAAAGTGTTTCACTCAGTTTTTATGGTGAAGCAACCGATAATTCAACAACATTTTCAATCGCCCCCTATAACATCACCAGCCGCGATCTAACAACGGCCAAAGTCGATTGGTTGAACATTCCTAAATGGACAACAGTCAGCCAAAAGTGGCAGACACCCAACTTGTCACCCGTCGTTCAAGAAATCATCAATCGTGCGGGATGGCAAAGCGGCAACGCCATGAGCTTTATTGTGAAAGGTGCTGGTCGTCGCGTCGCTGAGTCCTATGAAGGCGAGCCAGAGTCTGCTGCACTGTTGACCATTGAATATACAAGTGCTGCTCCTGCTCCCACATCAACACCTTCACCAACGCCAACCACCGCACCTGATGCCACAGCAACACCAGTTGTAACACCAATCAGCGAACCCGACATTGAAATTGCTAGCAACACCCTGTATAAAACCGATTTTGAGAGCGGCATTGCCGATTGGACTCAAATTGGATTTGCAGACCAAACCGACGACGCTTACAGTGGCAATCTGGCCGCATCGCTCGGCTTTCTCTCTGCCATCAAGCGCAACGTAACTATGACACCAGGGCAAAGCTATCGACTCTCCCTTTGGGGCAAAGGCACACATGGCGGTGGTAAGGTCTTGATTAGTTTCTATAACGCCGAAACAGACCATTCCGAATTTGAAAAGGCCAATATCAACGGTGCCGAATATTCGCAATACGTGATCGAAGGTATTGTGCCTGATTGGGCCAATGTCGCAACGATTTGGGTGTACCCGAAAGCGGGACTCCTATCCAAAGTCATCGTAGATGATTTGGCCTTAGCAAGAATCGCTGATCTTGCCGAGTCTGAGAATTTGATTCAGGACCCTGGGTTTGAAGCCGGATTTGCCGAGTGGATACCCTCTGGAAATGTGAATTTGACCACGGATGCACAAAGTGGTGATAGTGCGCTCTTTGTCTATGATGATTCAACCGTTTCCTTCTACCCCTCCGTGATTGGCGAAACCGAATATTCACTCAAACTTTGGGGAAAATACGCCGAGCAACCCGGCAATATCCGCATCACCTATTATGATGCCTTTGGCAATCAATTATCCGGTGATGAACTGATTCCGATTATCGATGAAACCTACGAAACCTATTCTGTGGAAACAATGGCGCCAAAAGGGGCAACTCATGCCGCCATCACGGTCGAAGGTAGTGTTGGCACAGCATTAGTTGTGGATGACATCAGTTTTAGCGGATTGGTGATTGACCCCGAAGAATATCTGCAAGCGATTGGTGTCAACCAAGTGCATTCCCAAAGCACGGACGGCACAGGTGTTACAGTTGCCGTCGTTGATTCAGGCATCAACACAGAGGCGTTGGGCAAACCCGTGCTGGCTGCCTATGATGCCATTGATGGCACACAGGTGGACGCACATGGTCATGGCACGTTTATGGCGGGCTTGATTGCCAATACACAGACCGAAAGTGTTTCTCCAGGGGCAGAGATTGTTGATGTCCGTGTGTTGGATCACGAAGGTAAAGGGTTGATTTCGCAGATTGTCGATGGGTTAAATTGGGTTCTGGCAAACAAAGATACCTATAGCATTGATGTCGTAAATATTTCCATCAATGGACCTGTTGTGGGTCCTTACTGGCAGAATCCACTCAATCAGGCGGTTGAAGCACTTTGGGCAGCGGGTGTTGTGGTAGTTGCCGCAGCAGGCAACACAGGGCCAAACCCCGTGTCGATTGCAACACCAGGCAACGATCCCTTCATCATTTCCGTTGGGGCAATGACCGACCATTACACACCGCTCTATCACGGTGACGATTACATTCCACCCTTTAGCGCGGCAGGGCCAACCGAAGCTGGCTTTATCAAGCCCGACATTATTGCCCCTGGTGCGCATATTCTGATGAAACTTCATGAGGAAAGTACGTTGGTGGAACAGTTCCCCGGACTCTATCGTGGCAATAGCTATTTTCACGGGTCAGGAACATCGCCAGCCAGTGCGATTGTTGCGGGGATTGTTGCGCTTATGTTGGAGCAGAACCCCAGCCTTACGCCAAATCAAGTCAAATATCGCTTGTTGAGCGCGGCACAACCCGCAATTGATGAAAATGATAATCTGATTTTTAGCATCTATGAACAAGGTGCAGGTCGTATTTGGGCACCCGATGCTGTCTTTGGTGACTATACAGGCGAAGCCAATGTCGGCATGGTTCCCGGCGAAGATTACGTTGGTCCCATCATCTACGATGAAGCTTCGGGTGGATTCCGCATGATCGACGCCAATCGTCAACCACTGCCCGATGGCCAAGACCACTTTTGGGATGGCACAAACTACTGGAGTGGTAGCGAATACTGGGGCGGCGGTCACTATTGGGCTGGCGGTCACTATTGGGCTGGTAGCGAGTATTGGGGTGGCAGTGAGTATTGGGGCGGCAGTGAGTACTGGGGTGGCAGTGAATATTGGGGTGGTAGCGAGTACTGGGGCGGTAGTGAATATTGGGGTGGCATTAACAATGACACAGGCACAAACGCATTCTTTGCCGAACAAATTCCAGCCATCACCGCTGAAACCGAAGGCGAGATTTTGAGCGCATTGGCACCAGAGGATAAATTCAGATTTTGGCGCACGTTAGATGGTCAACACAGCTACAACGATGTTGAACCAGACCTATTAACCAGCGGTGCGCCAGACCTAGATGACTATAAAATTTACCTACCAACGATTTTACGGTAACAAAAATAGACAAGTGTAAACAGGAAACCAGATTGCCAATCTATTGTCAGCTCGTAGATTGGCAATCTATGCCATAAAAAAATTTTACCCAAGGTGGTGCTATTTAAGATTCTATAAATAATATAAAGAAACCAATAGAAACGAAAGAATATCATTACTCAATGAAACACTCTGCTGGAAAAGGGTGCAAATGAGGGTGTAAATGTCGGAATTTGTGCGGTTCTCTATAAATCGCTCTGTGCTTTACACCGTCTACGCTTTTTTCAGCCAAAAGAAATGCTCTTGACAGTTGAGGAGACCAACATGAATCAACGATTTATACAAACAATCATTGCCTTTAGCTCGCTGAGCTTCCTACTCATGCTTGGTGCTTGTCAGGCAATCGCTCCTGTCGATATACCCACCAACCTGACATCTCCTGATAATGCTGGCACTCTTCATGATGATGCTGACTTTATGGATGGATCAATCGACCAACTGTCCATCACCGAATCTGGTTTACGCACCATGATTGAAGCCGACACCACGAATCGCTATCGTATCATTGTCCAAAAAGAGCGACTCAGTTCTCATGCAGGTGCAGCCAGTGAGTTGACACCAGAAATGGCCTTAGAGGCACACGGCGGTGTGATTCTCAAAGCGTTGCCCATTATTCATGGGTTTGCAGCAGAGATGACGGGGCAATCGATTTTAGATTGGGTTGGTGCGATGGCAACAGCCAATGCATCGACAGTCAAAGCAATTACGCTGGATGAGCTTGTCTATGCCAGCAATTTGTCTCAACCAAATGATCGCGATGCGGTTGCGAATTCTCCAGCCTTTGTACTGACACCCGTTGTTCCCGATAGACCAACGCTTGACGCTTGGCTTACTTATGTGCCGACTGCTGTCACAGGTACACCATCAAGAACACCTTCTACTACACCAGCACCCTCTGGTACACCCTCTAGCATACCACCAGAGACACCCTCTAGTATACCCGTTGCTACATATTTTGGGACCCCTGTTGCAACGCCAACGCCAAACCCATCGGAGGCTGATGATGCATTTCCCGAGAGCAGCGTTATCTATGAAACGGGATTTGAAACAGGGTATGAAGGATGGACAACAAACGGCATTCTTTCGCTCACCATCAATGACCATACTGGAAATAGTGGTCTTTTGTTGGCTGGTAAAGCCGATGCAGCTATCAAACTACCTGTCACGCCTCGTAAGAGCTATGGCGTGGTCCTGTGGGGCATTGACATCAAAGATGAGGGTGAAGTCATGCTCCGTTTTTATAACGATAAGGGCAAATATACCAAATTTGATAAAGTCCTCGTTGATGAGGATGTCTACAAACGCTTTGTGTTGACTGAAATCGCACCAGACTGGGCAACCGAAGTCGAACTACTCGTCTACACCAAAAGAAATTCGAGTCTATTTTTGGTGGACAACATCCAAGTATTGGAGATTCCAGACTTGCCCGAATCCGAAAATCTGATTCAGGACCCTGGCTTTGAGCAAGAGGGGGTTGTGGAGTGGATTATTAAGGGAGACGTTGACCAAAGCAGCGAGGCCAATAGTGGTGAAGAAGGGTTACGCTTGGACGATGAGGCGTCTATCTCCTTCTATCCATCTGTGGTGGCCGATAGCCAATATTCGCTGAAATTGTGGGGGATGGCGAAAAAATTGACAGGGGCAGTTCGCATCGCCTATTACGATGCCTTTGGCAATCAGCTAACGGGCGATTTTAGCGCAGAGATTATGGGTAATGAATATACGCCCTATGTCCTTGACATGATGGTTCCGACAGGCGCAACCCACGCTGCAATTTTTCTTGAAACCACCGAAGATGCCCGTCTCTTTGTCGATGATGTCAGTTTTGAGGGGTTGATTATCGATCCAGAGGAGTTTGTGCTGGCAACGGGTGCCGATGAGGTACAGACACAGGAGATCGACGGCACAGGTGTCACGGTTGCGGTTTTGGATTCGGGTATCCACGCAGACACGCTGGGCAAGCCCGTTGTCGCTGCCTATGATGCAATTGCGGCTATCTCGCCAACGGTTGCCTCACAAGCTGGGGTGGATGAACATGGGCATGGCACATTTATGGCGGGGGTGATTGCCAACACAACGACAGCCAGCGTTGCACCGGGGGCAGAGATTGTCGATGTGCGTGTGTTGGATTATGAAGGCAAAGGCTACACCTCATGGATTATTGATGGGCTAAATTGGATATTGACAAACAAAGATACGTATAGCATTGATGTCGTTAATATCTCTATCAGTGGTCCCGTTGTGGGTCCCTATTGGGAGGACCCGCTCAATCAAGCAGTGGAGGCTCTCTGGGATGCCGGAATCGTCGTTGTGGTTGCCGCAGGGAACATCGGCCCAGAGCCTGTCACCATTACAAAGCCGGGCAACGATCCCTTTGTGATTACCGTGGGTGCATTTACCGATCATTACACGCCGGAGTATATGGGCGATGATTATATTCCGCCCTTTAGTGCGGCTGGGCCAAGCGAGGCAGGATTTGTCAAGCCCGATGTGATTGCCCCTGGTGCACATATTTTGATGAAGTTGCATGATAGCAGCACATTGGTCAACAGCTATCCCGGCCTCTATCGCGGTGGTGGCTATTATCATGGGTCAGGTACATCACCTGCCAGTGCAGTGGTGGCAGGCGTTGTGGCCTTAATTCTCCAAGAACACCCAACACTCACACCCAACGAAGTCAAATATCGACTGATGGCTTCTGCTCAACCCGCTGTTGACGCGGATGACCAACTCGTCTTTAGCATCTATGAACAAGGCGCCGGACGTATCTGGGCACCCGATGCCGTCTTTGGTGATTATAACGGCGAGATGAATGCTGGCATGATTCCAGGTGAGGATTACGTAGGGCCTGTTATCTATGATGAAGAGGCTGGCGGGTTCCGTCTTGTGGGTCCAGACCGTACGCCGCTCCCAGAGGGGGCAGATTTCTTCTGGGATGGCACAAACTACTGGAATGGTGGCATGTACTGGGGTGGCGGTCACTACTGGGCTGGTGGGCATTACTGGGCTGGTGGGCATTACTGGGCTGGCGGACATTACTGGGCTGGCGGACACTATTGGGCTGGTGGTCATTACTGGGCTGGCGGACACTACTGGGCCGGGATGACCCATAACAATCCCGTCAACTCCTTCTTTCCCGAACAGATTCCCGCCATCACCGCCGAAACCGAAGGCGACATCCTTAGCTCGTTGACAGGGGATGAACGCTTTAAATTCTGGCGCACATTAGATGGGCGTCAAAGCTACCAAGATGAGGCAGAAACGGCAGAGAGCAACACACAGACACATCAGTTGTTCTTGCCCATGATTTTACGGTAAGTCGGTGTTCGGTATTCGGTAAGTCGGTATTCGGTAAGTCGGTATTCGGTATTAGAAAACGGCCTATTGACCTACCGACCTACTGACCTACTGACCTACCGACCTACTGACCTGCCGGCGACTGACTACCGACCTACGTCAAACGTACCGTAACAATACGCTCGGTTAAACCGTCATAGGTAGTAAGCACGTACGATTTTTTGTGAATTCACAATTGAATGGAATACTAAATATAATGGCTACAACACATACAAAAACACAAAATGCCAAAACTCTCTCAACATCAATGCCCCCAACAAGGACAGAGCCTGTGCCTTTGGATAGCCTGGCACTTTCTATTTTGTCGTCTGTTCGTCAGAGTTTCTATAGACAAACTGAGAAAAAAGAGCTAAACTACAACAGTCAAGCAACAATGGACGCGTCTGGTGAATCCCTTGGTGAACCCTCTGGTGATACGATGAGAGACAATTTGCGTGAGCGCATTCGCGAAAACATGGCTGAGAACGGGGTAGGGTTAGCTGCCAATGCCCCCGCCAAAACGGGGAATGTATCGACAACCCCGAATATCCTTGGATTACCGTCCGTTGGATTACCGTCTACCGGATTAAATTCCAATAGTGCAATGAAGGCAGGGCAGCGTAGTGCTGGCTCTGTGGACAGCGAACAGACACAGAACGAGACAAAAAACGAATTGAAACCAATTCAAAAATTGCGTGGAAGCGTGCTGTTAGAGCATCTGCTGATGGTGAGCCGCCATATGGCAGAGATGCGAGACCTCGAACCGTTGTTGGCCTATGCTATTGACCAAGTGATGCAGTTGGTTGGTGCCGAGCATGGGTACATTGTGCTGTTGGAGCCAGATGGCTCGCTCGATTATAAAGTCAAGCGGCATCAGGATGGGTCTGACATCCACGATAGCACGGATATGGTGAGCCATTCCATTCTCAACAAGGTGGTCGAAAGTAAGCAGTCACTGATTGTGCGCAACGCGATGGCCGACCCACAATATGCCCAAGCAGACAGCGTTATGCAGATGCGTCTGCGCTCCATCATGTGTACACCGCTGATCACCCAGAACCGCATCATTGGTGCAATCTATGTTGAAAATCGCTCTGTCAGCGGTCGCTTTTCCAAGGAGGATTTGGCTCCCCTAGAGTTCTTTAGCAATCAAGCTGCGGTTTCGATTGAGAACGCAAACTTCTATAACCATTTAGAGCACCTGGTGGTTGAGCGCACCAAGGACCTGATTGAGGCCAAAGAGACGGCAGAAAAAGCGAGACAGGCTGCTGAAACCGCCAATCAAGCCAAAAGCCGTTTTCTGTCGAATATGAGCCATGAACTACGCACGCCGCTAAATGCCATCTTGGGCTTTACCCAACTGCTTAAACTGGATGACAATCTGGAAGATGATCAGTTGGAGAGTTTGGAGATCATGAATCAGAGTGGCGAGCATCTCCTCACGCTGATTGATGAAGTGTTGGACCTTGCCAAAATTGAAGCAGAAAAGCTGGACCTACAGCCTGCCATGTGCAATTTACCCAAATTGCTCGAAGTCGTGGTTGGGTTGCTCCGTTTACAATCGGAGGAGAAAGGGCTACGCTTTAAATGCGAAATCGCCAAAGATATCCCGATTCAGATTTTTGTGGATGAGGCACGACTGCGACAGGTTTTGGTGAACTTGCTGACCAATGCCGTGAAATTTACCGATTCGGGTCAGGTACTGTTGCGTGTACAACGGTTGGATGTGAGCCACTTTACCCCCAACAAGTTTCATGGTGGGCAAACGGGTACGGTGGTACAAACACACGATGAAACCGCAACACTCCGGTTTGAAGTGTCAGACACGGGTGTGGGCATGACACAGGAAGAACTGACAAAGATCTTCCTGCCATTTGAACAGGTCGGGGACACCAAACTTCACCATGCAGGCACAGGGTTGGGGCTGGCAATTACGCACAAACTGGTGCAATTGCTGGGTGGCGAGTTGTACGTGAAAAGCGAGAAAGGGCTTGGTAGCACGTTTGAGTTTACGTTGGAGTTGCCAACACATGGGTGAAGGGTAGAAAGGTTGAAGGGTTGAAGGGTGGAATAGTTTTGACACTATTCTACCCTTTTTTGTTGATGAAATTATGCTCTTTATGGTGATCAAGACCGCTTAAACTTTCGTTTGTATTGCCTCAAACACAAATGTCAGTGCCCCAAACAGCCTCTCTAAATTATCCAAGGTCAAGCTGGATGTATCCTGCACAAATAAACTATCCGTTAACTTGCCAAATTGCCAGAGATTGCCATCGCTGACCATGCCATAATATGTGAAATTGGGTACATCGTTGATTTTCTGTAAGGCGACCAGTTCCACCAAGCACTGCCCCCAGCCATGCTCAAAATCATTCTTTTTTGCTTCGACCACAGCCAACAGCGGCTTGGCAAGCACTTTTTTCCCCAGTTCCGATTTTGTCGCAAGCAGGTAGTCTGGTTCGCCCTGCAAATCGCTGTCAAAGGAGATATGCTTTTTTATCCATAATGAGAAATGTTGATAATGCCGTTTGTAGACCTCTTTGAGAATCGGGAAAATAATCGCCTCGCAACGTGCCGCCTCTGAGGTCGCAATGTCAATATTTTGCTGGACAAACGCCAAGTCTTGCAGGAATTCGGGGGATGGTGTGGTGGGGTTGGCAATGATGAAAGATCGTTCAACATGTTTAATGTTAAATTTTTCTTGGACATCTGCGATGCTTTTGTAACTGCTGAATGCCATAACACACATTCTCCTTATTAACTATTTCTATTATTGGTGCAATGGACAAAACGATGACCACCGCCAATTTGTACAATATCTATTTGACCATTACAGATACTCTGATACTGCCAGATTTAGGATAGCGAGGCTGGGAAAAAAGAACGTTGTGTGCAACAAAAAAAAGGGCATCATCCCTATCGACGATGCCCTTTTTTGTATGCTGATGAGTGAGTTACGCAGGTTCTGGTAGTTTCAAATCATCTAATGAACTGATTGATAGAATTTGGGCAGCAATATCATCGAGAATGCTTTCCATATTAATCGCCTGAATACGTTCTATAAGCTCATCAGGCAGTTCTTGAAATTTGAAACGCAATTGTTTAATCAGCATTCTCTGTAATGCACCTACCTCAGCTCGTTCCCACCAAGTCAATCGATACTCTTCTAATTGTTGCATAATTTCCTCCGTCCCTCCTTGAACTTTTTCATCTGGCAAATACTCTTGAACGATTTTGACCAAACATCGTTTATCACCTTCGGATAGCTCATCATCCTGAATGATGATATCCAAACTTCGCTTTTTGATGAGCGCGCTGATACCTTTCTCGTGTTTCATCAACACGGCTAAGGCGGCGGCTATCGGATCATTTTTGTCCAGATACTCCTCGCTCATCAAATCCTCTAGCACGACTTCGTAGTAGCGGAAGTTGAGCAATGGCTCACCCCAAAGCTGCTCGGTATATGTGCGCATTTTGCTGCTGTCACTGTCCATTTCTGGTGCTGTACCCGCTTTGTATGACCGACCGCGAAGAATCAATGCAATCGGCAGCACAGGCTTCTCCTCAAGAATGCGTATCAGCACATAATACTCACACATCCGATTGGGGATGGGCTTGGGATGATTGGCTTCTACATCGACATGTAGGATAATCAGTTCTTCCTTGGACTCGGGTTCATCCTCCTCTTCGTCATCTTGGTTTGAACGACGAACGATGTTGTCGTCAATGCTTGTATGTAAAACCTCTTCATCCGACTCCAAAACGGGTACAACCGCAACAACATCCGTAATTCGTAGAATTTTCCCCGGTGCATTCAATATCCATTCTTGGTCGATAAATTGCGGGTTACTCAAGTCAAGTCGTGCTGCCTTTGCCTCAAAAAAGAGTTTCATAAATTGTGCCAAAAAGCGACGAAAAAACTCCTTGAAAAGTCGATCATGTGCAATGTAATTGGTATTTGCTTGTGCCATGATAATCCTCATCTCAATGGTTATTTGATTCTCTATCGAGTTCGATAGCCTGTATTGTACCACAAATGCATGAGAATCTGTGTAAGGCCAGTCATGTAAATGCTCACGTGAATTAGTTGCCATTTTTAATTCATCGCGTGACCAGTGGCAAATAGATATCCAATCCCGATAAGGTATCAGTTGACGGTTGTGTAACCTCAATACCCATGCTAGAAACCACAATCGTCGCCGTGTTGACAGGGCGAATCGCATCTGCATAGGTGAATACACCCTCTGTTGTGCCAAACTGGAATTTATAGCTGCCCCCTGCTTGCAGCAATCCACTATCCCACACCGTTGTCCCCGTCGTTTTACTATCCTCGGTCGCTGTGTGGTCAGAGGCATCCATGTTAATCCACTCGATGATCGACCCCGGCTTAATACTCAGAATTGCCGGATTAAACCCGTTTTCATCAATCAGCACCGTATGGTCAGCAGCCTCGCTGACCAGCGGTGTCACGAGTACATCACGACGGACGAGTTCATCTATCACCACAATATCACCACTACGGTAATCCTGATAGCCACTCCTACTGACAACAAGCTGGTATGTGCCTGCAGGTGTGAAGAAGCTAAAATATCCATTAGAGCCTGTGAGTTGTGGATTCACTTGGTCATAAAGGCTGGCGTTCCAGAGCGAGTAGAGAGCCGCCGTGTCGGTTGTAGTACCTGCATCCGATGCGACCACCTGAGTTTCCATGCAGGCAACCACAGCCCCGCCAATCTCAAAGCCAGAGTGGATGTCATAGACCACGCCTTCAGGGTCGATTAGCACCGCACCAGCGTATGTCAATATGGCATCGCCACAGGTGACACTGATGGCAAGACTCTCGGCAGCATTTTGTGCGCCAGCATTGTGTCCGCCTGTTGTGAAGACGCCTCGATACTCATCATGATTGGCATCATAGACAAGGTCAACTTCACCCACACTAGGGACAGCCATCTTTGCGCTGGCCTGTGCATTGGTACAACAGAGTTCAACCATGATGGTATAGGTTGTGTTTTGACGTAGTTTGGCCTGCCAACCCTCAGCATCGGTGCGCCCATTGGCATCACGGGGGCGACGGACACGACCATCTTCCTCAATGAGGCGAAGACTCAACGGGTCAAAGAAGAGCGACGAATTGACAATCACAGTCATGGCGTCAGATGCCGGGCTGGTCAATTCGCTATCCTGAACCGTTTTGCGCGCAATAGCATGGATTGTATGTGTGCCATCGGTGAGGCTCATGCTATGTGACCACTGCCGCTGCACATTGGTCGTCAGTGTTGTCACCAACACATTATCCACATAGAGATCAACCTCCGCACCATCAACGGCACTCCCTGTAATATCAACGGCAGTATTGCACGTTGTCCCATTGCCAGGGCCAATGATGGTCGGCGCATGAAGTCCCAAATTCACCGTGTCTTCGGCACGGTTATCTGCATCATTGGCGTCCGCCTCGTTGCTGCGAATGTCCACCTGGTTGGTCATCACGGGGAGTGAATCCAGTGTGTTGGTGATGCCAGCGACAATGACAATGCGTCCTTCTGCTTGCGATTCGAGCGTACCAACATCAAAACGCATGGTATCGCCATTGCGTGTATGGCTGATTTCGGGGTGGGTACGAATCTCCATGGCCACATCACTAGCCGTCAATTCGGTGGGCAATGTACCCGTCATAATGACGTCTGTCGCAACCTCTGTCCCCTGATTTTTATAGGCAATGCTCCACTCAACCCGATGGGCGACAGACGTTGCACTATTCTGTTCTACTTTAGCTGGTAAATGACGGCGGGTTGCATTGCCACGCAGACTAACACTCAAGTCCACGCCCTTAGATAGGTTGGCAGGACGCCAAAAGTAATCTTCAGTTTCGCCTGTCATAAAGGGGGCGTCATAGCCACGCCCGTCCCCATAACTGATACCGTTGGCAGTCAGTGTCTTATTGGCAGGCAGTTCACTCAACGTAAAGCGTATCCATGTGGGGGATTTATCACGGTTGTCAGGCCACGAAACTTCTGCCGTTGCCACATGAATCGTATGAATGCCTGGTCCCAAGTCGTCCACATCAATGGGTGCATCAATCACAATGTGTTCCAGTGCAGTGGTGTTGGGGCAGTCAGAGGTATCGTCCCAGTCGCCATCGCGATTGCTGTCTACCCAAACGTTGAGATACCCTTGTGCATCTGTCTCTTCAAGCTGCTCAATCACATCGGGATCGATAAAAATCTCAATGGGGATGACGGCGGTTGTGCAGTCGGTGAAGGTGAGCTGGTGGACGAGAACCCCATCGTCTTCCTCATCATGATCCGCACGATCAGTACTCACCTCCAGATTGTGACGACGGTCGGCGTCAGGGCCTCGATCCGCCTCTGCTTCAGCACTGACCCGTTGTCCCAGATGAAAGGCACGCGGGTATAGATGTACAGGTCCCGATGGCGTACCTGTCGCTGGATGAAAGACCGTGGGGAAGTTCGCTGTAATCCCTCGATAGGCTTCCATTGCTAGAGCAAAGTGATTGCTGCTGTCAGGGGCATCGCCCAAATCACGATAATGAATGGCGTGTGTGATAGGTTCTGTTGTTGTGATGTTGGGGCTATCTTCATCTAAGTCGGGACAATGCGTTTCATGTTTTGATAACGTACAAACAGTGACGGTATGGGCAAGAATCCCTTCACCTAAAAAGTTTTGATTATCCAATAAAGAACCATGTTTGCTGTTGTTTGTATCAATACGTTCATTAAATGAAGCCGTCTCACCCACCGCCAATCGAATACGACGGGTTGGGCTGTCTATTTCATATATATCATCGTCAACTGAATCATCGTCAACTGAATCATCGTCATGCGCATCATCGTCAACTGAATCATCGTCATACGCATCATCGTCAACTGAATCATCGTCAACTGAATCATCTTCATACGCATCATCTTCATACGCATCATCTTCATATATATCACTGGTATTGGACGCCATCGCCCACTCGTTTAGCGCTGACGACGTATGAACTGCACCAATCACCACTTCACGGGTTCCGTTATTGGTAATGACTGTACGCACACGGTACCTATCACCTGGCACAACCTCGCGCCGTCCCTCGCCTTCGGGGTGTGCATCAATGGTTAATCTGCCATTGGGTTCAATAACCTCCTGCACAATGGACAACCCCTCGACTGTATCACTAGAACAGTCAATAGGGACACTTGCTGTGCTGGTGAAAGTGTCATCGCCCCGCCGGAGCGTGGCAACATTGGTCAATGTGCCCGTGCCATCCACCGCCAGCCCTCTGCTTGGGCAATCATGGAGATAGACAGGGATTTCGATTTCCACCTCATCCTCTGTGGACAAAATCCCTTCCCATGTAACTAACCCCTTGTGAAACCTGACGGGCATCGGTTGTGTGTCTTCATCCAGCGTATGTATTTCAATCTGACCATCTAGGCGTATCCCATAAGGTAACGTATCACTCAATACAACTGAGTCGGTATCAAACCCATCTCCACGTTCAATCAAGATAAGATAGTGAAATGAGTCGCCCGGCTCTACCGCTGTCTCTTCCTCCGGTAAGATGACTGTTTTCTCAAGTATGAGCGAGTTGTTTGCCTGTGTTTCATGCTCGCTAGCTGGTAGCCCCGATGCCCCCATTGCCACCTCTATCGTGAAGCCAATTAATAGCGCGAAAGCTGCTACCATTGCACAGCAAAACATGGCGAATGGACGACTAGACAGGTCTACCTCCTGCTTAACCAATCTCATACCATTCTTTTCTTTCCAATCAACAACCAAACTATTTTGTTTCATATTATTTACCATAGTGTCTCTTCTTTACTTGTTGAGTTTCCTAACTTTGATAGAACTTATCAAAGCGAAATGCCTGTTTATTGTGGGCAATGTTACTGTTGTTGTCTGTTACGAATACTCGAATTAGGGAGTGTGAGCGGTTATTTGACTTTCATGTTGAGCCACGCTATAGTATTGGCATTGCTAACAAGCCTAATAAGGATCAATTCTAGCTCATTATGGTTCCGTCGATTGGAGGATAGCTAACGATGAGAGGACAAATTTCACAGGGGAAATGGAGAAAACTAAATAATAAATTGCCTGTATTGGATGATAGACTCATAACTGCAACAACTCTCGGAGATGGCGGGATTGAAATACATGATGTCATCGAAGAAGAAAATCTTAGTATTGCTTTCACTTGTTTAGCTGATGCTGGACGACATTATAGATAATTTGCTAGCTAACATTTATGAATCCAGTAAAGCACTCTCCCAAACACTATCGGCATTAACAGATATAGTAATTACAAAACGAGAAGAATTAGGCCATCAATTTAATTTCGAGCAAAATGGATGCAGTTTTGAATTATGACCCTAATTGTGGATAATTCCTTATTTGGCAGATTTGATGGAAAGGTGTGATTGTGACTTTATAGGGAAACCAAAAAACGGCTATGAAAAGTTATACGTTTTCTGAAATATTTGACTCTAAAGCAACAATTGAAGAATTATTTGATGAGCTAGGTTATACCTATCAACCCGATTGGCTGCATTTACAAAAAAATCTCGATGAAAATAAAATGATACAAGATATTGCATACCAAATAGAGGACCGATTACAACGACGGTTGCCGCGTATTTCTCTCTCATCAGAAATGGCGAGGCGTGAATTTATTGTTGCTCATATCTTAGGTGAACTTTTGGATATACTTGAAACAAAAAGTGACATGAAAATTAAGGTTGAATATCCGGTAAAAGGAACACGTCTACGCGGTAATGTTGATTATGTGTTAGATGGTTCAAAAGCAGTAGTGGTCATTGAAGCGAAACATGATGAAATGGAGCGAGGTTTCCGCCAGCTTGGGGCAGAAATGATAGGCGTAGCCGAGCAACGAGACCTAAATCGTCTTTTATGGGGCAGTCACAACTGGACAATAGTGGCAATTTGGCCTGCTCAAGCGTGATGAAGAGGTTATTATTCGTGACTTACAACCGTATGCTGTACCTGGACATGTCTATGAGTTGCTAGCCATTTTTGCTGGATTAATATCAACATAAGTTGATACCAATTCGATTAAGACCTTTTGGGCGTGAATCTCAAAGATATGGTTGATTCGATAGGGGGGATTGTAATGTCTGCAAAGAGCTATACATTTTCAGAAATTTTCGATTCTAAGGCGACTATTAAAGAGCTATTTGCTGAATTTGGTTTTGCATACAAAACTCGCCGACTTAAGCTACCAAAAAGTAAAGATGAGGATAACCAAATTCGAGATATAGCCGAACAAATTGAAAGTCGCCTAGCACGAAGATTACCGCGTATCACTCTTTCATCTGAAGTAGCACGCAGAGAGTTTATTGTCGCCCATATTTTGTCGGAGCTTCTGGATTTAATTGAAACAAAGCCTGATACAATTATTAATGTTGAGTACGCTGTCAAAGCAACCCGTTTGCGTGGAAATGTAGATTATGTTTTGGAAGGGTCCACTGCCGTTGTCGTCATTGAAGCCAAGCATGATGAAATAGAACGTGGATTTCGCCAACTCGGTGCCGAAATGATTGGTGTTGCCGAGCAATTAAACCAGAGTCAGCTCTATGGTGCGGTTACGACCGGACACCAATGGCAATTTGGACTTCT
>JBCCFC010000110.1:0-16894 GCA_039029935.1 Chloroflexota bacterium | reverse complement strand
TTTGCGCGAGTTTCAACAAGGCGCGTAGACTTTTTGGCATTAGTTACCTCGCGGCGTCTGGAATAAACATTTCCATATTATGTAACATGGCTGCATCCAGATAAACAACTCAACAATGCATATCATCAGCTCATCCTTCGGTCAATCGCAATATGGCTGCGCACATCCATCGTCAACTGCCCAAACCGTTCACTCCCCATCACTGAAAGTGGGCGCGGGCGCGGCAGATCAATCTGGACTTCGGCGATAATCTCACCTGGACGCGTACTCAAAATCAGCACCCGATCTGCCAGAAAAACAGCTTCGGGGATGCTGTGTGTGACCATGAGGATGGTGTTGGCCTGTTGCTCATGAATGTCTAGCAACTCAAGGTTGAGTCGTTCACGTGTCAACGCATCAAGCGCACCAAACGGCTCGTCCATCAGCAACAGCTCGGGCTGATAGACTAGGGCACGCGCCAGCACCACGCGTTGACGCATCCCCCCTGAAAGCTGTTTGGGGTAGGCATCCACAAAATCACGCAGGCCCACCCATTCCAACAACGAGATAGCCCGCTGACACGCTTCTTCGCTGACCTTTTTTTGCTGCACCTCTAAGGGTAACAACACATTTTGCAGAACAGTGCGCCAGGGCATCAAATTGGTGCTTTGAAAGACAAACCCAATGTCATTATGTGGCTCACGTAACCGTTGTTCACGAAACAAAACGTTGCCTGTATCCGCGCGTAATAGCCCACCCACAATGCGTAACAGCGTACTCTTGCCACAACCACTTGGCCCTAGCAGGCAGACAAATTCACCAGCCGCAATGTCAAAGCGAACAGGGCGTAATGCTGGGAGTGGCTCGAGACCGTCATAGAATGTTTTGCTGACACCATCAATGGTGAGTAGTGGTGTGTTGGATGTCATTGACTGCAATGTCCATTTGTGCTGTGGATAGGTGCGTCAGTAATCGGTGTGTTGGTAGGTCAGTAATCGGTGTGTTGGTAGGTCGGTAATCGGTGTGTTGGTAGGTCGGTAATCGGTGTGTTGGTAGGTCGGTAATCGGTGCGTCGGTATTCAGTGACCAACTTACTGCTCTACTGACCTACTGACCTACTGACCTACGGCTCTACTGACCTACCGACCTACTGACCTACTGACCTACTGACCACCGACCTACTTATACTCGCCAACAAAGACATTGGTAAACAGGTCCTCAATCTCCACGTCATCATCAATCATATTGATGTCCCACATTAGCTCGACGGCTGTCTCCCAATCCCCATAGCGACTTTCGCCCATGCTGTAGCCATCTTGTGGGGTCCAATAATCCAATACAGCATCAAAGACGGCGCGGTTGGCCGCTTCATTGTCCCCACCCGCTTCGGGTACAAATTTGAGGGCAATCTCAAAGGCTTCGTCTGGATTCTCTAGTGTATAGGCAATGGCATTGAGTGTGCCACGCACCATGCTCTGCACCAATTCTGGATTATCGGTAATCACCATGTCGTTGGTGACAAGCCCATTGGCTGGAATGCGTATATAGTCGTCTAGCTTAATCTGTGTTGTCTCAATCCCCGCCTGTGCCAGCACCACAGGTCCGTTGACCCCATAATCCATGGCCGCATCAACCGTGCCTTCGCTGACTGCTGCTGCCTGGGTAAAGCCGATACTCTCAGTCGTGACATCGACCTCGGTTAAGTTGGCCGCATCCAACAATCCACGATAGGCGACATAGGTTGCACCAAAGGGACCGGGGATGCCGATTGTCTTGCCTTCGATGTCATCCAAGTGGGTGATATTCATCTCTGTCTTGGCAAAGAGAACCACTGGATATTGGGTGTACCAGTTCATGACATAACGCACAGGCAATCCCTGCGCACGACCCAGAATAACCTGATCGCCACTGCCGACCATGAAATCCCACTCACCTGTGCCGACGAGTTTGAGATAGTCATTTTCATATCCATAATCTAGCGAGACGTCCAGCCCCTCGTCAGCATAAAAGCCTTTTTCGATACCCACATAGTAGGTCGCAAACTGCACATTGGGAATAAAACCGACACCGAGTGTAATGGGTTTGGGTTCATTGGCTTGACTGGACTCAGATGATGCTGCCTCTTGTGTCTCTGGCTGGCTGACGGGCGCACAGGCTGTGAGCAAAAGCAGCATTGAGATGAACATTGCAGTGATGATTCGCATAAATTTGATTTGCATAGGATATCTTTCATTATGGTTTTGGTCGGTTTGTTGAGATAAGGTCCTTGTCGAATAAATCCAAATTGGAGTGACTTGAAAGATGCACTCCTGCATTCCCACTCAACGAAGAAGAGCCAAAAAGCACAAACCGATAGGTAATAATAAAGCTAAGAGAAGTATAGTGAGTGGATGACTGTCTGTCAATGTTGATGGTTCATGAAATGCAGCGAAACCTCATGATGTCATGACGGTATTAACAATTTTGTCGATAGATGCCAACTTGACATCATGCACATGATCATCGGGCAACACCAACTCACATCCCCAGCGTTCCAGCCTTTGACGAGACTCGGCTGTCTGCGGATGTGACCACAGACCATGATTCATCGACGGCGCAATGATGACACTGTTGCCCGCTCCCAACCCATCAGCAATCATGGACAGTGCCAAGTTGTCGGCCAGCCCTTGTGCAATCTTGTTAAAACTGTTGAACGTGCAAGGCGCGACCAATAACGTGCCAAATGGATAACGCTCCAACGGCGTTTGTTGATAGGCGTGAACCCAGTGGTTGCCAGGAATGTCCATGAGTGGACCGGGGGCTGTGACCTGAGCGACATTGGGCGTGAGTACGGAATAGAGCGTAATATCATGCGCCAGCAATGCATGAATCAGTGTAGGCACCTGGACGCAGCTACCCGCACCTGTCACAAAAAGAAAAAGTGCTTTATCATCACTCATGTCGTTAGCTCCGCAACAACCATCCACGCACCTTTCTGGGTCTTTTCACCCATAAAGTAGGTATCACCCATCTGCCAACCCTCGCATTCCACAAAGGTCGCAAGCGAAGAGGCATGGTCACGGGCAAAGTCTAGCCCAAAGCCAAATTTTTCATCGGTGATTTTCAAGACTTGTAACGATGATTTCATGCTGGGGAAAAGATCACCCGTTACAAATCCTAGTGCATAGAAATCTGCCACGACGATGCTGCCCGCTGCGGAATTCGCTTTCATATCCTGCAATGTGTTGCGTACATCTCGCTCGGAGAGATAAAGTGTCACCCCTTCCCACAAAAAGAGCGTCCGCTTGGTGGGGTCATAGCCAGTGGCTGCCAACTTTTCATACCAGTTTTCGGTTGCAAAATCAACTTCGGCAAACTGGACATGACGTGCGTCAATCCCTGCTTTTTTCAGTAGCTTGATTTTGAGCTGCTGTGTGTTGGTTTGGTCAAGCTCAAAACAAGCAACACCACTGTCGATGAGCGTACCATAACAGCGTGTATCAAACCCCGCTCCCATGACCACAAACTGGTGGATATTGCCTTTGGCCTTGGTGATGACTTCATCAAAATAAAGTGTGCGCACAGTCACAAGATGGGCCAACCCTTCATCCCCTTGCTTGGAAACGGTGGGGTAAAGCCAGTTTTTACCCGTGATTCTGTATCGTAGATAGAGGGGTAACAGCGCAAACCACATGCCCATCACTGAATTATTGGGTAGCACACGGTTGAGTTTGACCGTCGGCTCATCTTTACGAATGCCAAAAACATCCATCGCCCAACGACCGTTGATAATCTCAACCGCTGTTGCTGAAATGCCCAGTTTGCGGCTGGTAGCAAGTTGTTTGTACGCCACAAGGCTTGCGCCGATGATTGTAAGCGGAAGGAAGAGTATCTGGATGATGATAAAAATAAGTGATGCCAATATATCCATGATGCTAGACCAAAAAGCCTCCGAGTTTTGTTTCCAAATACTCCATGATGCCTTCACGCGCCCCCTCACGCCCCAATCCGCTTTCTTTCATGCCCCCAAAGGGTGCGGCAGCACTGGTTGGGTTAATGTCATTGATCCCGATGATGCCAAAGTTTAGCCCTTCGAAGGTGCGCATGGCTTTGGAAAGATTCTGTGTATAGATGTAGGCTGCCAGTCCATAATGCGTATCATTTGCCATTGCCAGAATGTCGTCGTTATCATCAAACGGCACGACGGCGGCGACGGGTCCAAACGTTTCTTCGCGATAAATCAGCATCTCTGATGTCACTTCGCTGAGTAGCGTGGGGGCATAGAAATGGCCTGCATCCAACCCATTATCAGTCAATCGTGCCCCACCATTGTGCAACGCAGCTCCCATGCGCACGGCATCCTGCACCTGTGCATCCACCTTGGCAACAGCGGCTTCGTTGACCAGTGGCCCGATGGCAACACCCGCATCCATGCCATTACCCGCCACCATGCGCCCAATACGCTGGCTAAAGGTGTCAATAAAGGGCTGCATGATCGAACGATGGACAAAGATGCGGTTGGGGCTGATACATGCCTGCCCCGTGTTAAGAAACTTGACCAGCGACGCACCTTTGGCGGCGTGAACAGGGTCAGCATCATCAAAGACGATGAAGGGCGCGTGACCACCCAACTCCATTGACATCCGTTTGAGTTGCGGGGCGGCATCCTGTGCCAACTTTTTGCCCACCGCCGTTGACCCTGTAAAGGTGATTTTTTTGACCAATGGATTGGTGCAGAATGCGTGACCAATGGGTTTGGGGTCCAATGCTGTAACGAGGTTGGCGACACCCGCTGGCACACCTGCCTCTTCCAGAATTTTGAAGATGGCGATGGCGCAGAGTGGGGTCGCCTCGGCTGGTTTGAGAATAATCGTACAGCCTGCCGCCAACGCCGGAGCAACCTTGCGCGTAATCATCGAAATCGGATAATTCCAGGGCGTTACCGCTGCCACTACACCGACGGGTTGATAATGCACGATAAAGCGTTGGTTGGACCGTGCGGATGGGATGGTTTCGCCGTAGATACGCTTGGCTTCCTCAGCATACCAAAGCAGAAAGTCGGCCCCATATTGCACCTCGTTGCGTGCTGCCTTGAGCGGTTTGCCCTGCTCACGCGTCATCAATTGTGCCAATTCCTCCTTGCGCTCAACCATCAACTGATAGGCATGATAGAGGATGGCCGACCGCTCGTAGGCCGTTGTCGTGGACCATGATGTAAAGGCTGCGTGTGCGGCATTAATGGCCGCGTTGGTTTCATCACCCCCGCCATCAGCCACCTGTCCAATCTCCTCACCCGTCGCTGGATTATAGACGGCAAACGTCGCCCCCTCTTCCATCCACTCACCATTGATATACATAGACTCTCTTTCTTGTCTCTGCGCCTTCTGCGCTCTGCGGTTTAATGATTGATACTGAGCAATCGCTCAATGATTGATCTCGTATTCTTCAACACACCCAAAATCTGTTCAATTTCCTGGCTTGATGCATTAAATCCTCGATGTACAGTGTATGTCTTACCCTCCAGCACCACAAAATACCACATACGACCAACGACATACGCACCATATAGCGGATTTTCATCTTGGTTGAGTAGCTGTGCTGCGACCATTGCAATCAACAATTGACCACGCGGATCATCTTTATGAGGTGGTTCTTTTTTATACTCATGTAGAAAGAAGAACAATCGTTTTGGAGAATGTCGTCCCTGTGCAACAATGAAATCAACTTCGCCAGACAGGCTATCATTGGCATAGGGCGCAGAAATTTCACGATTTAAGAAGCCACGATACGATTCTTGTTGAAAATGCACCAATTTTAAGAGCGGGACGATGCTCTCTGCAATTAACTCCTGCTCATTCCACGTATAACTATAGGCTTCGACGTCTCGACGAACCTGCTCTAACCACTGGTGTTCAAAATCTGAGAAGGTGGTTTCGACGTTGAGCCATATATCGAGTATCTTGCTGTGTGTCTGTGGTTTTAGCCCAAATTCTTCCTCTACGTCTTCGGTTGACCAATTTGAGAATGATTTCATGGTGTGTTCCCTTTCGTGAACCAATTATTATCTGCGGGTTGCCACTGTCAGTTACTGCTGCTTGATTATACCATAAGGCTATCCCTCAAAATAAAATGTACATAATCGTAGCGCAGACACGCTTGCCTGTTTTTCAATTGTCATCATCGTCATAATTTTGTCACACATTTGATTGTAGATTTATAGCTAAAATCGAGTATGAATGAGTTCTGGAACAGAGTCAAACAATTGCTTTATAATGATCGATTAAAAGATACTAAATGAACTCAACTGATTTGACCCAAATCGGACTCGACCACGCCCGCTGCCCATTGCGCTGCTCCACACGCACACGATACTGAACTTCACCATCCATCGGCTCATCATCCGTAAGCGTTAGTTTTGCCGTGTACCCTGCTTCGGGAATCGCCCGATGCACTTTCACCTTACCCGCCATATGATAATACACATCACTCGCTGCTGCTCTCACAGGATCACCATCCGTCATGGCAGCAAGATAGGCGGCACTATCCGCTTCACTCCATAACAAGTGACTTCGTGTAGCCATATCAATCGCAGACTGACGTAAATGCAGATTCTTCATTTGCACCAACACCTCATCATCTGGCGACGCCTCAAACGTAAATACCGTCGCACCTTGGCTTGGTTTCGTCACATAACTTTGGTGGCTGACCATAGCGAACTGCGCCTCATTGTCACGAAGTTGTGGGACACCTTGCCCACGTGTTACCCAGCATGGCTCCCAATCAATTAGCCGACCGCCGTTGACACTCAACGCACCCTGCCACACTTGCTCTGGCAACGGCAACTCACCAGGGTGCGGTCCCCAGCCAGGCTCGATGCGCACTTTATAGCGGCTCGTTTGGCCGGGTTGTGGCAAATCCCACGTGCCTTGATGACAGTGTGTGGCAATAACGCGGTTGTTGCGCAGCAGTTCAATGCGGTCGATGGCATCGCAGCCCACGACGCTGACCTCAATGTTGCGTTCGGATGTATGTGGCAAAATACTGCCCATTGGCTCACCGTTACACGTGAAGTTCAGTTGGATGCGGTCCCCTGTCACGCCATAAACACGCCGTGCGCGGAACGCCTCCCACAGACCATCCCGCGTCAACTCAGTGGCAAGACAGGCCATGATACCCTGTCCCCAATGCCCTGGCATATTGCTCCAGTTGTCAGTCGAGCAAATCGCCCCCATGTGCAGCCCTAAATCGAGTGCCTCCACATAGGTCCCGCCGCCAACACCCGGCCCCATATGTGGGTTGCTGCGTAGCCCAATCAACTCCTCATCCGTCTCCGAACAGCCATGAATCGAATAGACCTCGGCATAAGGGCTGAGGCTCTCATCACAGGTGGACCACGTGGGTGCGCGCTGACCGACGCTGTAGGCCGTGTGATGCGGAATAGCGATAGCATCGTTGCCTGACTTTCTCAATTTCCGCAAATAGCCATAGAGTTCCGGCAGCGTATCCACCATATACACGGGCGGACCCTCTTCACGATAGGTCACGTTGAAGTCACCCCAACGGCTATTACCCTGCCACTCATACCCCGCAAAGGCGATAAATTCATCAGGCCGATTCCATGCACGGGTCACATCCTGAAACTCTGCCCATTCTTCCGCCAATTTTGTCAAGTCCTTGGGTCCCTCAAACCGTACTCCTGTCCAGATCTGATTCCCCGCCGACAAAATTTCAACCGGATGCCCACCCTCCATCTTGATTGCCGCCCCTTGTCGCACTGACTCCTTGGGTGGCACTTCAAGAAAAACTTGCGTGTAGTAAGCCCCTGTGTAGAAGTCGAGATGGGTACTGGCAAAGTCGAGAACCGTGTCCAATGGCGGGTCTTGATTGTAATGTTGGTAAGTGTTGTGGTGTGTATCGCCCCAATAGATGTGATAGGTCATGGTAAATCTGTAACTCCGTTTTCATTGGCAATTGCCTTCTATAGACTATTTGGGTTTATGGTATTTCTAATCCCAGCAGTGTTTGTTGTAATTGATTTCTCCATCGCGATGTATCTTAGGCCAAAATGCTCTGGTTCGCAAAATGCTTGCTTGAATGATAGGATTGATGACACCGTTTTCAACGACAAGCAGGGGTGTAGCAACTAACATCTATTTACGTTTTACCTATTTTTAATTTTATATTGAATTCTGATTCGTGTAGTCATAGTAAGACAATACATAAAACTTAATCCTAAATTTACTGTATAAATTTACTAAAATAAATCGTGCGCCTAATGAATGTCACACTGTACATATGATGTGCATGAAGCCTGTGTACTTATCAAACACGTAAACAATCAAGTGGAGGCTATCCATGACCGTTTCGCTTTCGGTGTATTTTGATTTATTACGACAGTATCTACAGCAACAACGCAATCGTGTCCTACTCTTGGCTATCTTGCTCGCAACTCAAATTTGCCTCCAACTCATTCCGCCGCAGATTATGCGCACATTCATTGATATCGCGACTGATACCAGTACGACAAGCATCACAGCAGAAATAAGCAACCAACTCCTATGGTTGGCAGGCGCAATCGTCGGTATCGTGCTTGTGCAACAGGTTATCACCGTCTTTGTTACCCATGTTGGCGAGACGGTGGCTTGGACCGCAACCAATGCAATGCGTCTCGACCTCATGGACCACTGTCTGCATTTGGACATGGCCTTCCACAATGAACACACACCAGGCGAGATGATTGAACGTATCGACGGTGATGTCACGACACTCGCCAGTTTTTTCTCCAAATTTGTGATAACCATTCTGGGCAATGGCCTGCTGCTTCTGGGCATTGTGAGTCTGCTTTTTACCATTGATTGGCGTGTGGGATTGGTAGGGCTGGGCATTACACTAGTGGCGATGGCAACCTTAGCACGTATTCGTAACCTAGCGGTCCCCTATGCCGCTGCCTATCGCGAAAGCTTGGCAGATTTTTCCGCCTATGTCGAAGAACGGCTGGGGGGCATTGATACCATCCGTACCAGTGGTGCTATCCCCTATGTTATGCAACGTTTTTATGCTCAACTGCGTGTAGTCCTTCATGCCAGTCTACGTGATAATTTGGCTGCTGGTGTTGGTTTCTCTTCGATGATTTTTCTCTTCGCCACAGGCATCGCTCTCATCCTGGGCCTGAGTGGTTGGCTCTACTGGCAGGAGCTTGTCACCATCGGCGGTGTCTATCTCATCTATCACTACGCCTCTATGCTGGTGATACCGATTAATGTGATTACACGGCAGATGGAGGATTTGCAGCGCGCAGGGGGGAGTATTACGCGTTTGAAGGCGTTGTTGCAAGTTGAACAGAAAGAGGGGAATAGTAAAGAGGGAAATAGTAAAGAGGGCGACATCAAGGGACGGGAACCCTCTGGGTGTCTACAAGTGAATCGAGAGGCGGGATTGGCTGTCCGCTTTGATGCTGTCACCTTTGGGTATAACGCTGAACAATCTGTGCTGGAGAATATTTCATTTCAGCTAGAGCCGGGAACCAAGTTGGGCTTAGTGGGACGCACGGGCAGCGGGAAGACGACCATTGCACGCTTACTGTTGCGGCTCTATGAACCAAATGCAGGCACGATTTCTCTGGGTACAGACCCATTACAACAACTGTCACTCACGGATTTGCGTCAACAAGTCGGGCTGGTCACGCAAAATGTGCAGCTATTTCATGCCACGCTGCGCGACAACCTCACTTTTTGGAACCATGACATTGATGACCGCCAAATCGAAGAGGCATTGCGTATGGTCGATTTGTGGTCATGGGTCTCTGGGCTGCCTGATGGCTTGGATACGTTGTTGGCTGGTGGTAACAGCGGTCTTTCTGCTGGCGAGGCGCAACTGTTGGCACTGGCACGTATTTTTCTGCGCAATCCAGGGCTAGTGATTTTGGATGAGGCATCATCACGGCTGGACCCTGCAACTGAAAAGCGTTTGGACCAAGCAATTGCCACGTTGTTACAAGACCGCACGGCCATTGTCATTGCGCATCGTTTAGAGACAATCCAACGCGTGGATGAAGTTATGATTTTGGAGAATGGCCGTATCATGGAGCATGGTTCTCGTGTCCCATTGGCAGCGGATACTTCAAGTCAGTTTTATCAACTTCTACAAACATCACAGGGGATACTGTCAATAGAGTCTTGAGGTGTTTTCATTGGACCAACCTTGCACACAGGAGAGTGTAATGAAAGACAACACAAAATCACCAACTATCTGGCATCACCTGTGGCGACTCCTCATATTTCGCCCAGGGTTTTATCTTGTCCATATTGCTGTCAAACTCACATTTATCACGATTTTGGTCAACGCAACAGGGTTGCTCACGCGTGAATTCTTTAATTCGCTGACCGATAATGCCTATGCTGGCTGGAATGTCAACACCATTATCGGACTGATTGTTGCGGCTGGTTTGGTGCGCGCCGTCACCATGCTGATTGATGTCGTGGTCAACCGTCTATTTCGCCATCCATTGGGTGTGTTAATCCGCAAAAACCTGATGCTCGATTTACTCAATCGTCAAGATGCACGGGGCATTCCCCAATCGGCGGGCAACATCATCAGTCGAATGCGTGACGATGTGATTGAGATTGTCAATTTTGTCTATTTCACGACCTTTATCGTCACCAATCTGCTCATGGCCCTCATCGCGCTTGTCATCATGCTGCGTATCAACCCGCTGATTACCGTCCTCGTTTTTGCCCCGTTGATTGTCGTTGTCGTGGTAGCGACCCAAGTGCGTAAACGCATTGGCCGCTACCACGACACCATGCAATCAGCCACCGCCGATGTCACCAGCTTTATTGGCGAGGTTTTTGGCGCGGTGCAGGCCGTCAAGGTTGCGACCGCGGAACCGTATGTATTGACTGAATTTCAACGGCTTAACAACGAGAGACTCAGGCATACGGTCAACAACCGCACCTTTTCGACGCTGATTGACGCTGTGATTCGCAATATCAACCAACTAGGGGCCGGGCTGATCCTGCTGGTGGCGGCTCAGTCGGTCAACAGCGCAACCGGACAAGGGTTTGTCGTCGGTGACTTTGTGCTGTTTGTCTACTATTTGGGTCATCTGTCTGAGGTCGTCAACTCGATTGGAATGCTGTTGGCCGATGGGCAGCGCGCCAAAGTCTCGTTTGAGCGGATTGCCCAACTGCTACAACCAAAGACTGTCCCCGGGGCATTGGTTACACATGGCCCCATCTATCAGCGTGGTGCATTGCCCGATGTGCTACATATTGCCAAACAGGATGAACACCAGCTTCATGCCTTAACAGTTAAAGGGCTGACCTATCATCATTCATCAAACCTCCATCCATCAAACCTCCGGGAGGTGGCTGGAGGCATTGTAGATATCAGTTTTACAGTCCCACGTGGCTCGTTTACAGTGATTACGGGTCAGCTTGGCTCTGGTAAAACAACGCTGCTCAAGGTGTTGTTGGGGTTGCTACCCAAAGAGCGTGGTGAGATTTACTGGAACGACGTACCAATCATCGACTCTGCAACTTACCTCGTTCCACCACGCACCGCCTATGCTGCCCAAATTCCCCAACTTTTTAGCGATTCGTTGAGCAACAATATTTTGCTGGGGCTACCGAGTGAACGAGTCGACATTGATGCCGCTCTCCATCAAGCCGTGTTTGCGCAGGATGTGACACGACTTGAGAACGGACTAGAGACAATGGTCGGTCCACGTGGTGTCAAGCTCTCTGGTGGGCAGATGCAACGCGCTGCGGCGGCGCGACTTTTTGTGCGCAAACCGGAGTTACTGATTTTTGACGATATTTCGAGTGCGTTGGATATGGAAACAGAGCAGGCTTTGTGGTCGCGATTGTTTGATGAGCGTGACGCCGGGCAACTGGCGACCTGTCTTGTGACATCGTATCGCCAGACTGCCTTGCGTCGTGCCGACCAAATTGTGGTGCTGAAAGCGGGGCATGTTGAGGATGTGGGCACATTGGATGAATTATTGGGACGCTGTGGGGAGATGCGACGATTGTGGTCTGGACAGTTACATGAATAACACATCCTCACTCTCGGCAAACCCAAGTCGATGGGCGCGGAACCAGTAAGTTTGGCCGTTGGCTGGCTCGAATGGCTCGGTGTAAATATGCCAGTAACGCCCTTCGCTATTTGGATTTCCCACAACCCGGCCTAGCATCACCGTAAAATTGGGTTCGCCTGACGGTGATGGCGGTGGCGGGTCAGCGGTCCAGCCAATGACAGCCGCTTCGGTTGCACAACTGGCTGCTACTCTCCCAGCCTCTATACTGACGGTCGGTGCATCGGTCTTGGGGATTCTTCCATCCGGCCACCAGCGTTCAAACAGTTCCATCTCATCAACCCTGCCAAGGTCTGGGTATGACTGCTGCCACTCTTCCAGCATACGACGTAGGCGCGCCAAATCATTAGCATAGGCAGGGTTCTCAACAAGATTGTTGATCTCGAAGGGGTCATTGTGGATATCATATAGCTCTTCGACGGGTTTTGATGGCGACAAAAACTGCCGCTGTGCTGGCGTGAGCAAACTGGGTAGCTCACCATCGACAAGAATTTGCTGTTGTATCTCGTCTTTGCGCATCTGACGTAAGGTTGACTATGTAACCATTGGCTCGGCATAGGTTTGGTGTTACATGTAGGGTTGGTCGGGTCTGTCAATTCAAAGATGAATATAGGCAGCGATAGCCGTCATCCATATTTGACACACGTTCCGCTTTCAATGTACTATCATCCATGTGGGTGATGGGGATATACATGTGTTGGTTCGAGGTTGACTATGCTTGACAAGATTAGCGTTCAAGGGTTCAAATCAATCTATGATATCCAAGACCTTGAACTTGGGCAGGTGAATGTGTTTATTGGTGCCAATGGCAGTGGCAAAAGTAATTTTTTGGAGGCTGTTGGTATATTGAGCGCGGCAATTGATGGCCGGGTTAATGCAAAAAATATCTTAGAGCGTGGTGTAAGGCATGGAAACCCTACACTATACAGGACCTCTTTGAAAGAATCTGAAACATCCTCTTTGATTAAATTTGATGTCCAGACTCAAGAAAAAAATGATTTATATTTATATAAACTTCATTTAAGTCATCCAAATAAAGATGTGCCAGATAACTGGATACACCAGACTGAAAAAATATTCAAGTATGGAAATAATTTTTGGGTCGAAGTTGACGATGTTCTAGAAACATCAAGAAGACTTCTTGAGCTTCTTACAAAAGTTGAAAAGCCTCCTTATGATGACTATACAAGAGGAATTGTTTTCACTCAAATCAATGATTCACAGTCATCGCTTCCGCCAATATCTAACTTTCATCATATACTGTCTAATTACATGATTTTTTCACCTCTTACACCGATACTTCGAGGTATTCAATCTGATATATATCAACGTTACCCGCTTGGTATTTATGGTGGTCGTCTCGCTGAGGCTATCAATGAGCTATTATCCTTTGATGAAGAAATGTTTGGCTCAATGGATTTAGAGGATGTCTTAGAGCTAATTGATTGGGTTGATTCTTTTGATATTACATCGCCGACAAGAGAATTACTATCTCCATCTGTTCCAACCTTGCAAACCATTATTCGTTTTCGAGATTATTGGATGAATCAAGAAAACAACTCTTTATCCGGATATGATGCGAGTGAGGGCGCATTGCACATTTTGTTTTTATTAGTTTTAGCATTACATCCACACACGCCCAGACTTTTTGCTGTCGATAATTTTGATCAAGCTCTGAACCCTCGTTTGGCACAGGCTTTTATGGAAAGATTTTGTGAAATTATATTGGCATCGAATCCATCCAAACAAATATTATTAACAACGCATAACCCGGCGGTTCTCAACGGGCTAGACCTAACGGATGATCGCATCCGACTGTTTTCTGTGAATCGTGATGCAGGCACAGGCGGTGCGACCCAAATACGACGAATTGAAGTATCCGAAGAAATTATTGAGGCTGATGAAAAGGGGCTCTCTCTATCAAATCTATGGATGATGGGCGTTTTAGATGGCGTCCCAAATATTTAAATAAGCATTATGCGAGTCGCTACTGTCACTGAAGGTCCAACGGATCATCTATTGTTGCAAGTTATCATTCAAAAGCAGTTTCCCACTGCCAAGGTAAGTCATCTACATCCACCGAAGTCGCTGGGCAAGACAGGTCCAGGCTGGCGTGGTGTCAAACGTTGGTGTCAATCCAATGGCTATCGGCTTGAGCAGTTGATTGCTGCAACATCATATGATTGGCTAATTATCCAGGTTGATGCCGATATTGCTCGACAAAGCGATCTTCAATCAGGACAAGATAGTGACAAAATTACCCCTGATATCCAACAATCCTGCCCGCCCATCACACCAACAATTGAGAAGCTAACGCAGGTGCTTTTAACATGGTTGGGCTATCCAACATTGGCACAACTTCCACCACAAATTATTTTTGTCATTCCATCACAAGATATGGAGAATTGGGTATTTGCCAGCTTATTCCCAAATAATCCACTCTGTCAGCGTGATGATTATGAATGTATTCATGACAATCAGGAGCAGTACCCTGCACATTTGCTCACAAAGAAAATGTATGCGCTCCCAGATCAGAAACCACTGCTGCGATATAAAGATAACAAGATAAAAAAGCAAACTCGACGTTACCAAGCGTATCTATCGGCCTTTATCGGAGGTTGGGAACAGTGTTGCAAAATTTGCACACAAGCAAACCGATACCATGAACGCCTTACAACATGAACAAGACCGAGAAACAGCGGTTGACAGGGAAATGGTTATCGTAGGTCGTCGCTAATAGCGATGACCTACGAGTGTCAATCTCATGAAATTCCATATTAGCGATTGACCACTGGTAAAAATATTTGCTGTTCTGTCACCGCAACTGTCATCACTACTGGCCGCGCCACCAACTCATCGGTATCCGTCGCATAGATAACCACGCGATAGTCACCCACCTGATCAAAGCCTGCATACGTCCCTGCGTACATATCATCCCCCAAGTCGGTACGCCGTTGGAGTGATACACGGTCAAGTTCGCCCTCCCCGTTGAGGACGCCATCGCTGCTGGGTGGCGTGTAGTCGGGTGGATAGATGACTGCCCAGACGTCGGCCACGCCTTGATCGTCACGCACTTCAACGTGGAATGTGCTGTTCTGGTTGATGGTGGCTGTGGGTACCTCGGCATGGGCAATGTAGGGCGGCCATTGAATGGCTGTGCTGCTCGAACGTGTGGAGTGTCCATAATTGAAATAACGCTCTCCAGCGGCATCTGTGTCTTCAAATTCATTGGGCGTACCATTGCCATTCCCATCAAGCCAAGGCTCTTGGGATGGATAAATGCTTTGAGCAGACCGCGTTGCTCGATGGAAGGCTGCTAATAGATGATCCCCCATATATAAACGTGTAATAAAGGCGTCATAAAATTCAATACCAACCTTAGATGCATAGGCGTCTGACTCAGCACTCGTGGAGGTTACGATGACACGATTTGGTTTGCTGATGGTACCACCGGGTCGGTCGATAAAACTACCTGAGTAACAGGCTTCAACAACAACATTTACTTCTAGGTCAGGCACATTGTTCTCGAGTTCATTGAGCCATGTATCCAGTTCTTCAGTATACAGATATTCTCCGTTTAGCTCATCTAGATATAGAAATTCACTCTCACCATGGTCGATGAGATAGAGTGTCAGCGCATGATGGGTGCTGACTCGCTCTCGAGCCCACTGTATAATTCCAATGCGGACATTCTCTGCGGTTGCCATCTGGTCATGGCCGGACAAGTCAGGGTCGGTTGAGAGAAAAAGGATGTCCTCATCTGCGACGCCTTGGTTTTTGAAAAATTCATAGACGTTTTGCGCTGTGTTGTTGATGTTATCTTGCAAGGTATCATTAGCCCGAAGCCGCCCCGCGACAATAATGACAGCACCTGTCGGCTGTCCATCAGGCAGTTTACGCACCGACACTTCATAGCGGACATCTGGACCAAAGACAGTGCCATCCATATTACGCAGGTTGAGATAATAGGTTTGATCTGCCTGCGCCGTAATATTGAGCTTGACCCCAGGGGCAAAGGGGGCGTTCCAATGCGCGGCGATCACGGTATTACAGCCCAGATAATAAACGATGTCTACATCTGCAGGTGAGTTGTTGGGGATGTAGACATCCAATTGATAGGTGCCAGCAGTGGATGTGGTAAAGGTCAGCCAATCGTTGTCATCGGCGGTATCAAAGGCGTGGGTTTGGGCTGGTCCATTGGGCTGGAGGGGGACGGCTTGGGTGCAGTTATCATTGGGTTCATGATTGTCTGTAAGCGACAGGGTGGCAGGGGGCAAAGTAGCGGCGGTTACAACATCGCTGTATGCACTCCAAAGCCCGTTGGGTTGATCATCATGGGGGGCCGTATAGGTACGGATACGGGTGTGATAGGTTGTCCCGGGTGCAAGCCCTGTGACGACCATGCTATCCGTATTTTTATCTGCTGTTACTGGGTAGACTTCAAAGGTTTCACCATCGGCTGAAAGGCTGATTTCGTAATAACCTTCCGCCTCTTGAAAATCAATCGGAGACCAAGAGAGGTGGATGTCACGTTGTGATTGTGACGATACCGTGAACGCAGTGGGGGTAATTGTTTGGGTTATCATCCAGTCAAAATTAGACGAACCCCATGATGTAAGCGACTGTATGCTTGGGTTGTTTTCAATGGCATCAGGTAGATGGGGTAAGCGATTCCAAGCAAGATAAAGTCTTTCTAAATTTGTCAGGTTGCCGATTTCTGCAGGAATTTCTGTCAACTGGTTGTTATAGAGGGAGAGTGTCGATAGTTTAGATAGGTTGCCGATTTCGACAGGGAGTTCGGTCAACTGGTTGCCCCAGAGGTAAAGGGACGAAAGATTGGAG
>JBCCFC010000109.1:0-17032 GCA_039029935.1 Chloroflexota bacterium | reverse complement strand
GGATTGGCATCGCTGTCAACGGTGTCATCGCTGCCTTCATCGCGGTCAGTAAATTCAAAGCCTGTTGGTTTCTCAAAGACGACATAGTACTCGCCCGGCTGGAGGTCCGTGAATTCATATAGACCGTTGCTCTCGGTTGTGGTTGAGTCCAGCGGTGACGTGTTGCCCACCTCAAAGAGTTCAACATCAACACCTGAAATGCCCGGCTCGCCTGCATCCTGAATGCCATCGGCGTTCAGGTCTTCCCAGACAAAATTGCCCAAGCTCACACGGCGCACGATACCTGCATCAACATCGAGATTAACCTCAGACAGACCGAGTGTGATGATGTCGGTCTCACCGTCAGTTGGGTCGGCATCGCTGTCGGCTGTCTCATCAATACCTGCATCCTGGTCGGTGAACTCATCGTAGTCACTCGGCAGGACAAAACGCACTTTGTAGTCATCTGGAACCAAGCCATCAAAAAGATACATGCCATCGCCATCGGTTGTAGTCGTTTCAAGAACTGTACCGCTTGGCGTCAGCAACTGAACGGTGACATCTGGTACACCCGGTTCGCCCGCGTCCTGCACACCGTCACCATCCAAATCTTCCCATACTTTGTCACCCAACGTGGCTGGTTTACTCTGCAAGAAATCATAGAGTCCGGCATCATTATTCTCGCTTACTTCTCCCGGCGCAACGGTGATAATGTCGGTACGACCACTGGTTGGGTTGGCGTCACTGTCAATCGTGTCGTCATTGCCAACATCCTTGAGTGTGATATAGCTCTCTGGGCTGGGGACGACAAACTCGACGCGGTATGGCGTATCCGGTGTGACACCAACAAACTGATAGTCGCCTGTCTCATCTTCCGGCGTATTGGGGTCGTCTGGGCTGGTGACAGTTGAGGCGACAATGTTGCCCAGCGCATCAACTAGGTTGACCTGAATACCAGAGATACCGGGGTCGGTTGGGTCTTGGATACCATCTTGGAGGACATCGTTGAAGACTGTACCCGTAATGCTGGCACTTTCAGGGTCAGTGATGTACCACGCGGGGTCATCGGCTGTGCCGACGTTGCGGATATTGACAGAGCCGATATTACGTTTGCCATTGGATGCATCTTCAGCCGGACGGACAATGGTACAGGATGCGCTGCCACCGACCGGAATCATCATGGGCAGGTTACACGTCGCGGTCAGATTGCCAAAGACATCATCGTTGAGCGTCGCCCATTCAATTGGTACATCGCCCGTATTCTCAACCGTGTACTCAAAGGCCAAATCATCGTTGACCGCTGCCTGCACAGCCTCGCCCAATGTATCCGCATCTTGGCTTTCAATCGTTTTTTCAAAGGTGAAGGATGGGTTGACATCATCAACCAGACCCGCATCAAGGTTATTGATCTTATCGCAGTAATTGACCGTGATGGAGTCGGTGATGCCTGTCTCATCAACATCGCTATCTTCGTGGTCGCCACCGATATTTTTCTGGGTAAATGCTTTGTCACTTGGCTTGATGACCTGCACGGTGTATGTGCCTGGCTCGACTTCGGCAAACATGTATGCACCGATGGCGTTGGTCTGGGTGGTGGCAACAACTGCGCCGTTGTCATCCAGCAAGTTGACCGTGACACCTGTAACACCGGGGTCCACTCCATCCTGAATCCCATCGGTGTCGAGGTCATCAAAGATTTCACCGCTGATCATGGCTGGTTCGGGTGTGACTTGGCCGATTGGCAACTCTGCCCGCGAATCGTCCAAAAAGACGATTTCGAGGATATAGGCATAGGCAGCGTCTGGTGCGACACTGGTGTCCTCATAGCTGTAGCTTGCCCCGTTGGGCAATCCCGAATGTTGCGCCATGATGATATCGGTATCCTCTGTGACGCGTACAGGCTCTGTTTCGCCCGGCGCAAGACGCAGGACATAGAAGCCAAGCAGTGCGGTTTCATCGTCGGTTTCCCATTGGAGGGCAATGGTTTTGTTTTCGACTGTGACGCCATAGTCAACCACCACCGATGTTGCGGGTGCGGTAATGGTGTTGGGGGTGGCGGCGTGAGCGATTCCTTCTGATGCTTCTGGAGACGGCCAAATTGTTGGCATCCAGAGCGTTAGTATCAAGCAGACGATGGCCGTAAGCGTAATGCCTCGTCTTCCTGAATATGTGAATAAAATGTGTTTATCTTGCATAGTTGCTTTCCTTAGGAATGGCGATTAAACAACTTGCCCATTTCAGGCAGACCCGCACGGGGCGTGCTAACTGAACGTGTGAA
The DNA here is from genome assembly GCA_039029935.1 of Chloroflexota bacterium. Classification (GTDB taxonomy): domain Bacteria; phylum Chloroflexota; class Anaerolineae; order Caldilineales; family Caldilineaceae. The sequence goes on along the minus strand of JBCCFC010000109.1, from coordinate 14,775 downwards.
AGTTAAATAATCGCCACTCCTTAAGAATATTTGTACGACTTTTATCGTAGGCTGTAAGCTAAAAATCTTTGACATAAAAAGTTGACAGTTCTCTGTCTCTTTTCCGCGGTCAGTGGGTCGACCCATCAGTAGAGCGGTATTCTGACAGAGAACACCGAATACCGAATACCGAACACCGACCTACCAACCCACTGAATACACAGCAAACCTACACATACACCACGTGTTTGTCCGGTTCCCCTTGTTGGATGGTGATATGGACGCCCTGGATCAGGATCAACAAATCGACTTCAAGCGCACAGGCCAGCCGCTGCGCTGTCTTAAGCGTGACATTGTTGTCCCCCGCTTCAATCCGCACCAGATAGGTTTTGTTCATCCCCGCCCGTTGCGCAAGCTCATGCTGTGTCCAATCTTTGGCCCGCCGAATGGTGCGGACACTGTGTGCAAACCGTGTATAGATACTGTCAATTTGCTGTTGTACATCTGGTTCAAATTTTCGATGCATCGTTCGTTTCCTTTTGTTGAAGGGTTGAAAGGTTGAAAGGTGGAAGGGTTGAAAGGTGGAAGGGTTGAAAGGTGGAAGGGTGAATCCTTCAACTCTTCAACTTTTCAACTCTTCAACTCTTTAACCCTTCAACTATTTCCGCAACACTGGCAAATAGACTATCCACGCATCTTCGGCCACACCCATATCCATAATCATGCGTGTGCCATCGGCCATCACCAACGCCAACAGATAGTGATAGCCCGTATCCATATCCATGTCTGTGTCACCCATATAGCGGTAATCCGCCCCATTAGAACGCCCAGCATGTTCGGCCACAATCATCTCGGCATCGTCTGTTACCTGAACGTAGTCACCGCTTTGCGGGTCAATGTACAGCACATGGAAGCCAATCAACTCGGTCTCGTTCACTGTAGACCATGAGAGCGTGACACCTTCGCTTGTTGCTGTGACATCACGGTTGCTCAACAGCACATTCGTCGGCGCAAAGATGCGCACGGTGTCGGTGACGGTGTGTGTGAAGACCTGTGCCGTGTTGACGGTCCAGCTATTGGGCAGCGATGTTGTGTCCATCCGTGCCGCAAACTCGACCACAACATCAAAGACACCGTTTGGCCCTAAGTCTTGCCCAAAGCCATTGGGCGCAGCCTGTGTCAAATCGCTCCACAGAATCTGACCACTGTTGGCCGTGCTGTCCGATTCTGGTGTAGTGCGTAAGCCAACATAGGTGAGGAAGGTGGTGTCATAGGTGTCGGTCAAGGGCAGCGTTGTGATGGTGGTAACGCCTGTGTTGGTGATGCGGATGGTGAAGGTCACGGTTGCTCCCGGCAGGACGGGGTCTGGTGTGTTGCGTATTTTCTCCACCGCGACACTGGGTACGGCTTCTAGCGGATGGAAACCAAAATCAAAGGTATGGTCATTCTCACCAGCACTGCCAGTCATGGCAGAGATCTCGACCACCGTGCCGTTGAGAATGCCATCGGAATCCACACTGTCGCTGATGGTGGTGCCAGAATCGACGTTAGGTGTCGTGGGATTGTAGGCATTCAACCCCACAGCATTGCCGGAGATGGTCACCGTCTGGTTGATGTCGATGGTGATAGTGTAGTTGCTCTGGGGCTCCAGACCCGTGGCTCCATTCTGGTTGACGTTGGCATTGTTGAAGTAGTATTCGCCAGATGCGTCGGTCATCGTGGTGGCGACGACTGTGCCAGTCATGTTGTAGAGCGTCACGGTGACGCCTTCGATGGGTGGCTCACAGGGGTCCTGGATGCCGTCGCTATCCTCGTCGAGCCAGACGTAGTTGCCGATTTCCAGCGGGATGCTGCTACAGGCGTAGATGTCCACATCGCCACCATTTCCTTTGAGATCGAAGGACGGATTTGGATCGAAGAGGAACTGAATGTACGAGGTCGATGTTTCCAACTCTTGGCTGTTATTTAACGTGGCAGTTTCATACCCGACTATACCAAACTTGCTATCTTCCCCTTGAAAATCGGCACCCGCCATCCACAGAATGTCATCAATGCCGCCACCGGGTACCCCGTCATACTCATTCCAGGCCACACCACCCGTCGCCGTCTCATTGATAGTGGCAAAATAGCTGTGTTGTCCCACGGCGGTGTATTTGGTGCGCGCCCAAGTGCCACCGCTATTTTCATAGACATAGACGCCCGCATGGTGGTTGTAGAGGTCAGGCGCATTGTTTGAGCCGTTCCCATAGTATCCCCCCAAGTACGCACTCATTGTGCCAAGGGCCATGCGCCCAGCTGAATCAATATCAATGTCTGCCAGCACAGGGAGTGCCTCAATAGGATTGCTACCTATACTGCTAATGGGCACAAATGATTCATTGATTTCTTCTCGGTCCGAGCCATCATCAAATGCGCAGCTATTGATGGCCACCGAGCGCACATTGATCTTACCTGCAAAAGCGAATCCAGTCGTTCCCCCCGGCTCCAGATCATGCATCGTGTAGTAGAGTCGGCCATTGTAGTACTCAAGACCAAAGACGCGTTCACCGAACGCTGGCATCCCTGCCACGCCACTGTCGGCGGTCAGTGGGTCGAAGATGTCAACCGCCTCGGTTTCTGTGAGCGGGAATGGGCCACTGTGGGATGCATCAAAGAGATAGACTTTGCCATCTTCCATATTGGCCACCGCTACCTGGGCACAACTTGTGTCGTAAGCGACGCCCCCTAAGCCTGGGCCGGTGGTACGTATGCCAGTCCCATTCGAACGGAATGTGCTTGATTGCTGGGGCAATCTGGCCCAAACGAGAGGATCACCCGTCACGGGGTCCATGCGATAGAGTGTACCGGCGGCATTCAGGTCATTATATCCCCCGCCAAGATTACCGTAGCGCCACTGTGGGACAAAAGAACCACCACGATGCACCCGTGTAAACAACGATGCCGCTGCATAGATGTGACCATCGCTATTAAATTCGGTGAAGTAGATGTTGCCGAGATTCCCTACCGTCCAATCGGCATGGTGAAATTCGGGCGGCGATTGGGTCGCGCTGTTGAAGGTTAAACCGCTGGGATCAAAAAGCCCCATGACATAGTCTGCGTCCGTGTCGGCTGAACAGGTTGCAACCAGTTCGCCATTGTTCAACAAGATTCCTGTCGGGCAGCTAGACGTTGACACGGACGTATCAAGCACCCCCAAGTCCGCCGCACACGTTGCTGCACTGTGGTGCTGCACCGTGGTGCCGCTGTTGCTGCCGTGAATGCTATCTACCATACTGCTGGGCAAGCCGCTGAACTCTAGACGGATGTGGGCATCGTCGCCGCTGCGGCCACTAAAGATATCGTCAAAGAAGTACGTTCCATCGGTATCTACGGTGACAGGAGTGCCTACTTGACCGTTTTGGTCGTAGGCTGTCACGATGATGGGGCCGTTGTTGGTGCCGTCAAACCCTAGTTCTGTACCCGCGTTTCGTATACCATCCGCGTTAGAGTCCTGCCACACGAGACCACCCAGATCGTCCCCCCCCACACAGGTGGTGGCTGGAGCGGCGTTGGCAACGGGGGTATCCACAAGGCTCTCTTGCAGCGCGGTGGTCAGTGCTTCGGCTAGGGAGCTTGAAGATTTCCCGGTAGGTATGTTGTGAGTCGTTACACTGGTCACCAACGGTGGGGGGATTAGCCCTAGCAACGCGACCACCAGCAAGGCTGTGCCGAGCGTACGCATGGCTCTGACCATTGATTTGTAAAATTGTTTGGTTGATCTATAACTCATGTAAAATGCTCCCTCGCTTTTTGATACTGACATCACACCATGCTTGTCTCCGGTGACGATTGCCATTCGTTGTATTTGTCATATTTGATCATTCCTTTATTCTTGTGAGCAAACTTTAAGCTAGACTTGACAAAAATTGTTAAGCCCTGATTGTCATCTAAGGCCATTCCGCAAAAACAAGTACACACGCTTACGGCCCTGAAAGTATCTCAGGTTGTCTACCTGAGCGCCGGGCGACAGTCCGAGTGAACTTTCATATTCCGTTCCCATGTTGTCTCCATTGGAAATGAATGTTTTGGTGATATGTTCATAGGCTTATGTGACCTCAATAGTCACGTGGACCCCCTTGAGTAATGTGGTTAACTCCATATCCAACGCAGAGGCCAACTTTTGTGCGGTTTTTAACGTTACGTTCTTGTCGCCCCCTTCAATGCGTACCAAATAGGTCTTGTTCATCCCCGCCAATACGGCCAGTTGTGCCTGTGTCATATCGTTGGCGCGCCGAATCGTGCGCACACTGTTGCCAAAGCGGTGATAGATTTCTTCTGTTTTTTGTGTTGCCTCAGCCATCGCCATATGTATAAGTCCTCTCATTGTGCTGTGCTAAAACCTTGTTGTAGATTTTATTTAAGCGGTGTTGTAGAATGGGACAGATAATTTAGATAATATGGTTGGTCACCATTTAGATTCATATTTTATTGTATTGTGTTGAGCATTGCCTATGCCTTTCTACTTTTCTGGTTTTATATTAGATATGTCGTATTTATCATCTAATAGATCAAAGCCAAGTTAATTTTAAATACGAAGAGATGATAAACGATACCCGTCCCAGATAGCGTCCCAGATAGCGTCCCAGGCATCGTCCCAGATAGCGTCACAATCATCGTTAAATTGAATAATTTGTATGAATACAGCTTTTGTTGTAGACTCGAATACAAGTATTTATGAGCGTATTAATGAAAAGTAGGTGTTATGTTGCAAGAAAATAGATTGTCGGTTCAATTGCTTGGCCCACCACAGATTTGGGTCAACCAAATACCGCTACCAGCATTGGAAACGGCCAAGGCCTATGCGCTGGTCTATTACATCATGACCACAGGTCGTCTGCATAGTCGCACCGAGTTGGCAGAATTGCTCTGGCCCTATAGTGGGCAGAAGGTGGCCCGTCGTAATCTGCGAAATCGCTTGGTGTCCGTTCGTCAATATTTGGGCAACCACCTCACCATTACGCGCCAGACCATCCAGTTCAACCTGACGCCATCCACAGAGATCGATATTCATCAGTTGGCAAAGGCTGCACAGAACTGCCAAGATAGCCATGACAGGACAGAACTCCGCAACGCTGCCGCGCTTTATGGTGGCGAGTTTTTGGCAAATTTTGAACTCCCCGACATCGTGCTTTTCCAAGATTGGGTGATGCAGATGCGTGAAGAAACACGCACACAGGCAGTGACGCTGTATTATCGCCTCAGCCAACTAGAGGCCGCGCAGAGAAACTTGTCGCAGGCGTATACAGACATCGACCGTTTGTTGACCCTTGTCCCTTGGCATGAGGAAGCGTATCGGCTCAAGATCAATCTGTTGTACCAAAATGGGCAGCGTTGGGCAGCGTTGGGTCAATATAAAACATTACAAGAAGTCTTACGTGAAGAGTTGGATGTTGCGCCCGATGAGGAAACCGAGCAGTTGATGGCAAGGATCCGGGCGGATACACTGGCAGATACACTGGCAGATACACTGGTTGACGAAGACAGTACGCTGACCACACCCAATGAGTCAAGTACACAGTCTGACGATTCAGTACGCGTGGCCGGGGTGGAGCAAGGCCAGTCCACAACGGGGCAGGACTCAACGGGGCAGGACACATCGCTGCCAACCACACCGAACGATGGCGATCTGCCATCACTTGTCGCCCCCGTGACGCCAATCATGCCTACAGCCGTGCCAAAAAGTCCAGCCCCGTTGGTCCCGCTGATTGGACATGACGCCCTGTTAGCAACGGCAATGGCGCAGTTGCGCAACCCCGTTCAGCGCCTGGTGACGCTGACAGGCATGGGTGGGGTTGGCAAAAGCCATATTGCATTGACCTTGGGGCAGATGGTTGCTGAGGATGAACTCTTTGAGCATGGTGTTGGCTTTGTGCCGCTGGCGGGGATAGAGGCGGCTGGTGTGGAGGCGGCTGCTGTGGATGCGTCCCCTGAGCAGCAGGCGCAGACAAGACAGCGCGTTGTCATCGAACTTGCAGGCGCACTCAAACTGCCGCCAGGAAGCAATGGCGAGCTTGAGCAACAGGTCATCAGCTATCTTAGCCACCGGACCATGTTGCTTATTTTTGATAATTTTGAGCATGTGCAAGAGGCAAAGCCATTGTTGGTCTCTCTCTTATTGGAGGCATCGGCCTGTACATTTTTAGTGACATCGCGTGTACGCCTAAATGTGTCTGGTGAAACAGTCCTCAACGTAACGCCATTGCCTGTTCCGCAACCCGCTGAGGTGGAGAAGCCATCATTCTATCGACTCGATGCCCATAAACTTATGGGAAACAACGCTATGGGGTACAAACCTACTGGACAGCCCAGCTATGCCAGCATTCAGCTCTTTTTGGACTGCGCTCGTCGTCACAATCCTGGCTTTGAGGTCCACCAAAAAGACATGACACACATTGTGGACATCTGTCGCTTGACTGGTGGCTTGCCCCTTGCGCTGGAGATGGTGGCGGCGTGGATAGAGCATCTGCCCTTACCCGATATCGCTGCCCACCTACGCCAAGACAACTCGCTGCTGACACAGGATATCGTCCCAGATCAGGTGACTCATGTCGCACATCACTCTAGCATCGACGCGCTCATGGAACAGTCATGGCAACTTTTGTCCCCTGAACAACAGCGGGCACTGATGATGATGGCGCACTTTGCAACCTCGGTTGACCGTCAGGCCGCGACAGCCATCGTCGGCCTCACCCTCCCACAACTCAAACGGCTTACCGATACATCCCTGCTCCATGTCAAGACCATTGGCCGCTACGAGTTGCACCCTTTGACCCAAACCTTTTTGCGTGACAAATGGCGAGCGCAGTCCGCGAATAGCGGTGAATCAGACGAGATGGTGGCCTTCTGGCGACAATACTGTACCTATTTTTGTGTGTTTGTGGTGGCTCATGCACAACAGTTGGATGGTGTAGGCGCGGTGGATGCCTTGGCGCATTTGCGGCGTGAACAGGATCACATTGACTTGGCGTGGCGACAGACCCTGCAACATGGCTGGTTTGACCTTATCGAAAATGTCTTTGAACACCTCACCCACTTTTACACACGCAATGGCGCCTACCAAGTGGTCTTTACCTGCTGCCAGCACCTTCAGGAATATCTAGACACAACCCACAGACATATTGCCGATGAGATGTGGCAGAGACTCTGGCTTCATGTCGGCGTTGTGCGTATTGAGACCCACCGACACCTCTCCCAACACAGCGAAGGCTTGACCCTTGGCACACAACTACAGTCCCATCTCTCAGAATTACCAGCAGACAATCCTAGACCCAATCAAGCAGTCTTGGACTTACATGCGCGTTACTATCTGGGCATGGCCTCTCTGTTTCTGCTCACAGGTGCATTGGATAAGGCCAAGAACCATTGGCAGTGGGCGCACCAATACCTCTCGGACCAGTCGTCCCCCCATCTTTGGGGTCGCTATGAAATGCTGCTGGCCTTCTATATATCGTTTTATGACAGCAATGTGGATGCGGGTCTGCAACATGGTGAAAAGGCGTTGGCGCATTATCGTCGCAGTGGCAACCTCTGGGGTGAGGCCGAGCTGCTCTATGAGATGGGTGCGCTGCTGGCCTCCTATCGTAGTGGCAGTGAACGCATGAAGACCTATCTCCATCAGTCGTTGCACATTTGGCAACAACTCCAAAACCGCTCTGGAGAGGCCGAGACATTGGGTGTCTTGGGCAGTACGCTTGGCAGTGGGGATGGGGCTGGGGATGGATTCGGGGGTGGGTCAGGGGACACGGCAAGAAATGAGGATGGGCATCAATATACCCACATCGGCACAAGCTATATCCAGCGGATTGCCTATCTCCAAGCCGCGATTGAGATTCACAAAGACCTGGGGAATGAGTATCGAACCTACTACGCACTGGTCACATTGGCCTCGGCCTATAGTGCCTTGGGGCAATATGACCAAGTTAAAGCATGGTTAATGCCCTTGGTTGACCATGACATTGTTCTGGCCGACCAAAACCTGCGCCATCAAATTCTGAGCAATCTCAGTCTGGTGGCCTCCCGTCTGGGGCGTATGGAGGAAGCGCGGGGGCTGGCCGAGCAGATGCTGGCAATGCATAACAAAGTGGCACGACCGCAACGTGCTTTGAGTTATCTGGCACTAGGCGATGCCTGTCTGATTGGGGATGCGTTGGCAGATGCGGAAGCCGCCTATCGCCAGGCACTACAGCAGCGGCATACACAGACGAATGTTGGACTAGAAATCGTCGCACGGACGGGCTTGGCCGATGTCGCCTATCAACAGCGCAAACGCAGAGGTCAGCTAGACAAGGCATTGGCAGAGGTTGAATGGCTCTATCCACAGTTGGATGCCAAACTGCAAGACCCCTATGGCCGTGAACACTTTGGGTCGCACTGGATATGTTATCAGGTTCTGCGCACCGTTGATGACCCGCGCGCGGGCCAGCTATTGGCGCGCAGCTATGAGCAACTTCAACAGTGGGCTGAGGAGCTGACAGATGTGTTGTTGCGTGTGTCGTTTTTAGACAATGTGGTGGTGAATCGGGCGATTGCTGAAGAAGCAAGGAGAGTGAAAAGTGAAGTGAATAATTGTTAAAGTATAGTGGTCAAGTACATTGAGCGTATCCCATTTGCATCCCGATTACGGTGAAGACAATGAGCAATACGGCGAATCACCATCGAATGCACCCACACTCATCGCCACCACCTATTTATGCTGGCTGCAGTTCATATGGCTGCACCAAAATTTCTGCCGAAAGACCAAGCCCTGCTTGTAGACTACGGATCATTTCTAATGACAGTGGACGTTTTCGACTAAGAATTTCCGTCACACGCTCTAGCGGTCCCATATATGGTTCCAAGTCATTACGGGTCAGCCCTAAACTTTCTAGCTGATGCAGAATGGCCTCTATGGGGTCGGGGTCTTCGATAGGGTAATGTTTTTCTTCGTAGGCTTCAACCAATGTCGCTAATACATCCAGTTTATCACCTTCTGGCGAGCCATAGGGTGATCCCCACAAACGATCAATCTCGGCCAGTGCTTCCTCATAATCGGCTTCGGTTCTGATTGGTTTAATATCCATAATTGTCCTCAAATTGTTGTTACATCAATCTTGTCATACTCGCTATGTGTGCCAATGAAACGAATATATATGATTTGATACGCATAATCAATGGCAACCACCAAACGATAGGCATTTCCCTTGATATTGAACACAACGCGGTCATTGGCGACGATGCTTGCGTTTCGATACAATGCTTTTATGTCGGCTGGTGATTGCCAATTGGCACGTTTTGCGTTTTTATACCAAGTTCGTAATGGTTGCTCTGTGGTTGGGTGTTGCTGCCAGAATTCACGCAGCGTCTTCATTGCAATGATTCTCATAGATGAAATTATATCATGCCTTCCCAAATCCAATAAAACATTTTGAGAGACTTGAGTTGGTCAACACACAGTGCGCTTCCAGCGTACTTTCCATAATAGACGCCGAATTGGGGACCCTTTGGGTACAGAGGGTCCCCGCTGCTGGGCGCGGTGGCTTCCTTCGAGCTTTGTCATCGCTACCAGCGTGACTGTCTATGTTTTCTTATAATGAATTCACTTACTTGATACACGGCTTCCGTGGGCAAATTGTTAATTCATTGTATCAAATTCAATTCGAGTACTGCATCTTGCATAAACACCTCACTTTATTGTTGAGATAGACAATCTTCTACATTCAAACATGTGGTGAAATTATATCATAAGTCAGTGATGCTGCCCGAATCGTGATGATGAGGCGGATGTTGAGTTGTAAGCAGTAATAGTCGGCAACCTGTGCCAAAGCCACCCTCACCGTGTTGGTGTCAGTGGTGGTCGTGATGATGTGGCAGTAATTGCTCAACAAAGAACGCAATTCGCAAGGTCTCACAAACGACTAAATTGAGTGTGGAAAACGAGCCGCGTATAGCTCTTCAAGTTCACGCTGCTCCGGTACATTAGATAAAAATGACGCTTGCCATTCTGGCGTCTCAATGTAGCTGGCAATTTGTTGAATCTGTTCATGGGTCGTGGTCAAGAGAGTGTCCACACGTGGGTCGCTGGTTGCATGGAGCAGTTTGTAGCAGAGCAAATGTGGGGAGAAGGGGGAAAGCTGCATTAACAGCGACGGATTGCTTGCAATATAGGCAAGGGCTGATGCTACGCCCGACTCAACACCTGCCTCAGCACCTGACCCAGTGCCTGCCCCAGTGCCTGACCCAATACCTGTGTTATTGAGTAAAAGTGTTGCGAGTGCAACGCCCGCTTGACTAATCGTAATATGGTGTACTTTGTCCTTGCTTGGCTGCAATGTTGCCAGAGCCTCGCGGTAATACATACTCATCTTTTCATAGTCGCCCTCTTGATAGGCAATCCAAGCCAGTTCATTCAGCCCGCTACCAGCAACGGCGAGTAGCTCTAGTTCACGACTCATGGTAATAGATGCGTGGAGATGTTGTTTGGCTTGTTCGAATATTTGCTGTGCAGAAAGACATTGACCCAAATAGAGCGAAATCCCCGCTTCAAAGTATCGCATACCTGTTTTCCGATAGCGTTCTAACGCCTCCTCGAAATGAGACTGGGCAAGTTTATTGACACCAAGATACTTAAATAAAACGCCCAACGCATATCGCCCAGACGTGGCCTCATTGACCATGCCTGATGTGTCACCCAGCGCAATTGACTGTTCGAGGTGTTTTTTTGCTTGCTCAAAGACGCCTTTGCGATTTCTATAGGCTTCACCTAAATGTAATAATGCGGCCATTTGCCCACGTTTATCGTCCACCTCATTGGCAATGTCTAGTGCTTGTAGATACTGGTCATAGGCTTTATCAATCTGTCCCTGCATCTGCATCTCAATACCCAAATTGCATAACATGAGCGCAACATTACTCTTGTTGCCAATCTTCTGCATAATCGTTATCGCCCGTTGATAATAGGCGAAGACAGTATCGTTCTTCCCCATGTCCGCATACACAACGGCAAGGTCATTTGCTGCCCCGGCTTCGCCTGTTTTATCGCCAATGCGTTCAAAGATTTCAAGACTCTCTTCTAAATAAGCCTGCGCCTGTTGAAAGTTTGCCAAGAGTCTTGTGGTATTGCCCAATTCTTGCAGTGCCTGTGCGCGCCCTTGCTCATGTGCGATGGCGGTGTGGATGTCAATGCTCTGTTGATGACACGCCGCCGCATGGTCAAATTCGCTTTGAATATTGGCGATTCTACCTAAGATGACGAGGATTTTGCCCATCTCAATGTTTTGCGCCAGGTTCTCTGCTAAGGTAAACGCGTGTGTCAGCATTGTCTTTGCCTGATTATACTCACCCACTGCCGACCATGCTTCCCCCATGAGACGATAGGCACTGATCACCACCAAATCGTTCTTGGTCAACTGAGCATGGGCGATGGCTGTTTTGGCAAAGAGATGGACGGTATCGTGATTGGCTTGGCTGAACGCATAGTTGGCCTGACGCAATGCAACGTCTGCATGATATTCCGGTTGATCCAATGCCTCTATGAGCGCGGCCAATCGGTCTATATCCTCTTTTTGTCGTTCTGGCTGTCCTGTCAATGCATAGACCTCTTCTCGTTGACAAAGAACATCATATTGCTGCTTGGGATGCTGCTCATCATTTTCCCGATCTGCGCGACAGGCAAGTTGATACGCGTTGGTTAAATAGGCGATGGCGTCCTCATTGGCATATTGGCTGGCCGCATGGGACCCTGCTAGATACGCATAGGTGAGTTCTTTGTCAGGGCATTCGGCCTGTCGCCAGTGGACCACGAGTTGGGCGGCGTAGCGTGGGTCATCGGGATAGACCGTCTCAATGGCTTGGGCCACCTGCTGATGATGCTGTTTGATGGTTTCAGCGGGCATCATTGCCAACAGCCCATCGCGCATCTTGGCATGTTGAAAACGCCATGTATCATCCACCACATCCAGCATAGATGCCTCGGCACAGGTGTTTAGCCACCGTTCGGGGATGCTATGGCTGTCGTCATTGAGTGTTTGGAGAATACGCATATCCAAAATGCGTCCAGCAACCGCCGCCAACTGCAACAGGTGATGGTCTTGCTGTGGCACACGTGCTAACCTGCGCTGGACAATGCTCTGGATACCGTCGGGCAACAGCATGTCGGGCAAGGGCGCATCACCGATGTGACCCAATCCTCCCATATCTTCGGCCAACACCCGCAACACCTCGACCGCAAAAAAGGCATTACCCTCGGTTTCTTGCTGAAGCCGTTGGAGAATATCGGGGCGTTGTCCGATTTTACCGAGCATGGCAACAGAGAGGTCGGCCATATTCTCCTCGGTCAAGCGCGCTAATGGGAGCGCTTGCATATCCGATAGCGTTTGCGCTAGCTCTGGACGTTCATCATCACGATAGGAGCCAACCATGACTAGGGACGATTCATCTAACATACGGGCTAAATAGGGCAAGGCCAGTAGTGCCGCTTCTGCCCAGTGCAGGTCTTCCAGAATTAGAAAGATAGGTTGTGTGGCTTGGGTAAAGAGCGTGGCAATGGTGACAAAGAGACGAATTTGTGTGGCTTCCCCATCCAACGTCGGTGCGGGTGAGACTGGACGGCCTAACAGTTCGGCGATATCGGGCACAATGGGCAACAATACACCTGCATCCAAGTCGCCAACGTGTGGCAATGTCAAAACCAATTGGCGCAACGGTGCGCGCCACAGTTCATATGCACCACCCGCGCTATTCTCGGTGGCCTGCCCGACCATCACAAGAAAGCCACTGACCAAGGCATGGGTGCGCACTTCGCGGAGTAGACGCGATTTGCCCACGCCACTTTCACCACCCACCAGCCATGCCGTCCCCTGCCCTGCCTGCGCCTGTGCCAACGCATTCTGAAGCTGCGCCATCTCGTCTTCACGTCCAACAAAGGTTGCTGCTTGCAAGTAGCTTTCACGAATGGCCTCAGTTTCTAACACATTTATTTTTGGCGCACCAGTCTGTCCAAAATGGTCTGTACCAGCGAGGTTGTCCTTTACGAGGTCTGATAATCTCTCGATGGCATGGTTGGCATTCTCGAATCGATAATCTGGATTTTTGGCAAGAAGCCGTTGCACAAAGGGCTGTAGCCATGTCTCCATCCCATCTAAATCTGGCTCTGCATCCAATACACGGTCCAGAAACGCATAGTTGACGGGCGCAAAGGGATGTTTGTCAGTCAGCAATTGTGTCATCAACACACCCACCGCAAAGAGGTCGGATCGCTCGCTATAGGCGATGCCCTCAAAGAGTTCAGGTGCCATGTAGAGGAACGTCCCCGCCGATGTTGTGTGGTGGGTGTCACGCGCAATCGCCAGCCCAAAGTCAAGCACACGCACCGTGTCATGTTGTACCAGCACATTGTCAGGCTTGAGGTCGCGGTGTAACACGCCGCGCCGATGGAGATAGGCCAAGGCTTGCAGTAGTTGCTCAATTAACCTCAGTTTTTGGTCAATCGACTGATTTTCACCAGCCAGCAACAGTGGTTGTCCATCAGCCAAGTAGCGCATGGTGAAAAAAGGCTGCTCCCCAGCGGATCCAAAGCCATAATCAAGGACACTGATGATGTGTGGATGACGCAACCCTGCCAAGAGCTGAAATTCATGCGCCAACGCCAAGCGCAGGTCCTCCTCGGACACAGGCGATGCGTTTGGCTGCTGCGATAGTTTTGTAACCTGCTTGAGGGCCACTGTCTCGCCCGTCAACCCGTCTCTGGCGTGGTAGACCACACCCATGCCTCCCTGCCCAAGTTTTTCTTTGAGTTGATAGCGACTATTGATCCATAGTTGGTGTTGTGTATTTGCTGTCATAGCAGCTATTTTAATTGAAAACCGTAGGATCGTAAACCGACGAATAATATGATCCACCGATTTTGCAGACGTTGCGGATTATCGAAAAGCGGGGAGTGAAGCGCACTCTTGTGGATTCACGCCTCACTGAGAAAACGGGCAGCATAGGATGCCTCAAACACTCGCTGTTCTGGCGCATTCGACAAAAACGAAGCTCGCCACGCTGGGGTTTCAATATTGCGGGCAATTTGTTGAATCTGCTCATTGCATGTTGGTCATGGTCAGCAACACCCAAAGGGTGCTTACGATGACTGTTTAGGGTGTTGCTGACCATGACCAAAACAATAGGATTGGATGGGTTCAATTTCGATTTCGCAATCTACACCTGCATGATCACATGATTTTCACACCATTGCCTAGATGATGTACGGACCTTGTTCAGACATTCCTTTCTGCAACCTTTTTCTATCGTTGAACAACGGGCAAGAAAATCGAGAAATTCTCCGACTGACTCGGTGTGCTACTCAAAGTTGCCGCTGCGCCCGCAGGCCCATAGGTATTGACATCGCCATTGATTTCAGTCTCAACCAACCAGTACGTGTATGTCACACCCGGTACAGCACTGTTGTCGATGAAGGTGTATTCACCGCCAAAGATGCTCTCACCCACAATTTCGACGCCTTCTGTAACATGGGCTGCCGCATTTTGGTCAAAGGTGGACGCTTCACCTGTCACACGGTAGAGGTCAAAGCCTAGTGTATTGACCTCCGCACCCGTCACCCAGCGTACTAGTGTGCCGCCACTTGGCAATGCATTTGTGCCAAAGCTCAACAACTCAATCGCTGTTGGGCTACCGACACCGCCGATGCGGAAGTCGGTTGGCTCAATGTCCTCATTATTGTCTGGATTGGTATCCGGTGTGTCACTGTCGATGGTGACAACATTCTCGATGGTGCCACCT